>JANNBG010000237.1:0-8651 GCA_031385205.1 Rhodobacterales bacterium | reverse complement strand
CGGCAGCATCGATGGCGGCGCGGACCGCGACGTGCTGTCGGGCCCGATCAACCTTTCCGGCATGACCATCAGCAACATCGAAGTGCTGGTGACCAACGGTTCCACCATCACGGCAACCGTGGGGCAACTGGAAGGCTTCGGCACCATCACCGTTTTGGACGACCCCTTCTATGATGATAGCCTCGTCTCCCTCATCATTTCGGGCGCAGGCACGCTGGACCTGATCGACGAGTTGGGCCTGCGCGCGGTTGCACTCGCCACCTCTACCGCTGGCAATACCGTCACGCTGGGGGCCAATGATGATTATGTCTACGGCGGCGGCGGCAGTGACAGTGTTGTCGCAGGCGGTGGTGCGGATGATATCTCTGGCGGCGCGGGAACCGATACGCTGGAAGGCGGCAACGGCAATGATACACTGAATGGCGGCACCGCCAATGACACGCTTTTCGGCGGGGCGGATGATGACCGCCTGAACGATATCAGCGGCACCAACGCCTTGTTTGGTGGCGCGGGCAACGACACGATTGCCGCTGGTGGCACCACTGGCAGCATCGATGGCGGGGCTGACCGGGATGTGCTGTCGGGCCTGACCAACCTGTCGGCCCTGACCATCAGCACTGTCGAAGTTCTGGAAACTGGTTTCAGCACCGTCACGGCAAACGTGGCGCAACTGGAAGCCTTTGACACGATTACCGTCAGCGACGATCCGTCCTATGAGGCAAGCTTCGTCTCCCTCACCGTCTTGGACGCTGGAACCGTCAACCTGATCGACGAATTGGGCCTGCGCGCGGTCGAACTGACCACTTCTGCCCTCGGCAATACCGTCACGCTCGGGACCAATGACGATTATGTCTATGGCGGGACGGGGAATGACAGCATCGTGGCAGGCGGTGGCGCTGACCAGATTTCAGACAGCAGCGGAACCAACACGCTCGACGGCGGTGATGGCAATGACACGCTTTCCGGCGGTACGGGCAGCGATACGCTTTACGGCGGGATCGGCGATGACAATCTCAGCGATACGGGCGGGATGGCCGACCAGTATGGCGGGGCAGGTAACGACACGATCTTTGCCGGTGGTACCACGGGTATCGTATCAGGCGGGGCCGATAACGACAGCATCGTTGGCGGCAGCGGGGCTGAAAGCCTGTCGGGTGATGCGGGCGACGATCGCCTGACCAGCGGCGGCGGTGCCGATACGCTGGCGGGTGGCGATGGCAGCGATACCGCCGTGCTGCAGGGCAACAGCAGTACCTACATCTACAGCGGCGCCCTCGCCAACTTCACCGCCACCAGCGGCGGTTTGACCCGCAGCCTGACCGGCATCGAATTCGTCACTTTCAGCAATGGCACCTTTGCCGTCTCCAGCCTTGGCATCACCACGAACAATGCCCCGACCGTGGCAGGCCCGGTCAACCTGGGGGCCTCGGATGAGGATGCCCTGCGCATCCTGACACTGGCCGAACTGTTGACCGGGGCCTCGGACATCGATGGCAATACCCTCAGCGTCAGCAATGTGACCGCCTCGATCGGCAGCGTCATCAATAACGGCAATGGCACCTGGAGCTTTACACCACCCGCCAATGACACCAGTTCCGTGACCTTTTCCTACAGCATCAGTGATGGCATCGCCACCATCACCAATACCGCCACGCTGGATCTGACCCCGGTCAATGATCCCGCAACCGGCAGCATCGGCATCGGCGGCACCGTGGCCGAAGGGGCGACCGTCACCGCCCTGCCCGTCTTGGCGGATGTCGAGGGCCTGGGGGTTTTCAGCTATCAGTGGCTGCGCAACGGGGCCGTCATTACCGGGGCCACGACCGTCACCTATGCCATCGCCGATGGTGACGCCGAAACCCGCCTGTCGGTGCGCGTGTCCTTTACCGATGGCGCTGGCACGACCGAAGTTGTGACCAGCGCACAGACCGGCCCCGTAGCCTTTGACAGCCGCTTGGGGGACGAGTTCGCTAACACGCTGCTGGGCAACGGCCTGCGCAACCTGATGTCAGGTCTGGGCGGCAACGACAGCCTGTTCGGCGATGCCGCCAATGACACGCTCTTTGGTGGCGCAGGCAATGACACGCTGGATGGCGGTGTGGGCAGCGACAGCCTCGATGGCGGCGCAGGCGACGATACGTACCGCTCCAATGGTGGTGACACCATCACCGAAGGCATCGCAGGCGGCACAGATACGCTGCAATCCGGGGCCACGGTCACAGCGCTGGCCGCGAATGTGGAAAATTTGATCCTGACCGGGGCCTTGGCCATCAACGGCACCGGAAACGCGGGTGCCAACCGCATCACCGGCAACGGTGCTGCCAATACGCTGAACGGCACCACGGGCACCGATATGCTTATTGGTGGTGCGGGCAACGATATTTATGTGACCAACGGGGGTGATACGATCACTGAAGGTGCCACAGGTGGCACTGATACCGTGCAGTCCAGCGCCACAATCACGGTGCTGGCTGCCAACGTCGAACATCTGACCCTGACGGGCACCATCGCGATCAATGGCACGGGCAACGCGGGTGCCAACCGCATCACCGGCAACGCGGCGGCCAACAGCCTTTCGGGCGGTGGCAATCTTGATACCCTGACAGGCGGTCTGGGCAATGACACCCTGAATGGCGGGGTCAGCAACGACAGCCTGACGGGCGGCGGTGGCAGTGACCGTTTCGTGTTCAACACTACGCTCGGGACCACCAACATTGACCGCATGAGCGATTTCAACGTGGCTGCCGATACCGTGGCCTTGGAGAATGCCATCTTCGCCGTGCTTGGCGTAGCAGGCACGCTGACCGCGGCCGCCTTCCGGACCAACAATACCGGGCTGGCGGGCGATGCATCAGACCGCATCATCTATGACCAGGACAGTGGTGCCTTGTTCTATGACGCGAACGGCAATGTGGGGGCCGGCGGCATCCGCTTTGCCACCCTTGCCACCGGGCTGACCCTGACCAACGCCGATTTCCTGGTGATCTGACGGCCCGCCACAAACCCGCCTTTGGCATGCCTCGCCAAAGGCGGGATTTTCAGCTATGCCAACAGGCCGTTCTGCCATAAAAACCGATGGGTCCGATGACAGTTTCCCCCACCCGCAGCACTGCCCTCAACCCCCTCGGCTTTGGCTGGTTTATCCTGCTGATCGCCGCCGCCATCCCGATCTACTGGCTGGGCTTTGTGTCCCTCACCGCCGCCTGGGCCACGCCTGAATACAGCCAGGGCCCGATCATCCCACTGATCTCGCTGTACCTGTTCCTGCGTGAGCTGCGAAAGGCCCCGGAATACGCCACAGATCCCCCGCCCAACCGCCTGCCCGGCATCGGGCTTATCCTGTTCGCCCTCGCCTTCGGCATCTTTGGCAACCTGATCCGCATTCCCGATGTCGTCACCTACGCCTTCATCATCTGGGTCATGGGTGTCATGCTGACAGGCTTTGGCTGGGCGCGTGGCAAAACCCACTGGGCCCCCGTGTTGCACCTGATCTTCATGCTGCCCCTGCCCCAGTTCGTGTTCTGGAAACTGACCGTCATCCTGCAGCTGATCTCCTCCAACCTCGGCGTCTGGTTTGTCGAGCTGATGGGCGTGCCCGTGTTCCTCGAAGGCAACGTGATAGACCTGGGCATCTACAAGCTGCAGGTCGCCGAGGCCTGTTCCGGCCTGCGCTATCTGTTCCCCATCCTCAGCTTTTCCTACCTGTTCGGCATCCTTTATCGCGGGCCTTTCTGGCACAAGGCCGCCCTGTTCCTGATGGCCGCACCCCTGACCGTGTTCATGAATTCCTTGCGGATCGGCGTGATCGGTGTGCTGGTGGATCGCTATGGCATCGGGCAGGCCGAAGGGTTTTTGCACTTCTTCGAGGGCTGGGTCATCTTTGGCTTCTGCATCGTCATCCTGTTCTTTGTCGCCATGGGCTTGCAGCGCCTGACCCCGCACCCCCTGCCCTTCCGCGATACCATTGATCTGGATTTTGACGGCTTTGGCGCGCAGGCGCAGCGGTTGCTGGGCATCGGTGTCTCACGCGGCATGATCGTGGCCGCCCTGCTGACCATGGGGATTGCCGCCACCTTTGTGCTGGCCCCGGCCCCCGTGCGCGTTGATCCGCCACGTGACAGCTTTGCCCTGTTCCCGCGTGATCTGGACGGCTGGTCCGGCAGTGTGGCCTCGCTTGATCCCGCCACAGAAAAGGTACTGGGTGCCACCGATTACATCAACGCCACCTATTCCACGCCGGGCGAGGCGGCATATGTCAACTTTTTTGCCGCCTGGTACCAAAAGCAGACCGAAGGCGATGGTATCCATTCCCCCGCCGTGTGCCTGCCCGTCGGCGGCTGGGAGGTGTTCTCCATCGACCCCACCCCGATCAGCATCCCCGGCACCGTCTATGGCGATTTCACCGTGAACCGCGCGGTGATCCAGAAAGGCCTGTCCAAGCAACTGGTCTATTACTGGTTCGAACAGCGCGGCAAGCGCATGACCAACGACTATGTCGTCAAGGTCAGCGTGGTCTGGGATAGCCTGACCATGGACCGCAGCGATGGTGCATTGGTGCGCTTTGTGACGCCAATCGAGGCAGGCGAGACCGAGGCTGCGGCCGAGGCGCGGATGCAGCGGTTCATGGCGGTGTTGCTGGGACAGTTGCCCCGGTTTGTGCCGGAATAAGGCAATCACACAGAATGCCGGGACGGCAGGCTCTTGATTTTCACCGCGCGGTGGATGCACAGAGCATGCAATATGATACGGAATGGTTTCAAGAAACGCATATCTGCCCAAACACGCACCAGACAATCGTATCATAGCAATGACACTGGACTGCGATACCGTTTGCAGAGCTGCAAAAAAGGATAGTGCCTCAGCTATGCCAAAATTTGATCTGTCGAAATTGCGCCCCGAGGTTCGCGCCGGGGGATATTGTACCGATGATACCAATATTCAGTTCTATCAGCGGATCAATGCGCTGGTCGGGCCAAACTCGCGGGTGCTGGATTTCGGCGCCGGTCGCAGTGCAGCCGTCGATGGTGACGATCCCGCCCGTGTTGCAGAACGCAGCTACCCATTCCGTCTCCGCTACATGAAGGGCCGTGTGGCGCGGGTGGTCGGCATCGACATCGACCCTGTTGTCTTAACAAATCCGATTCTGGACGAAGCGCATGTCTTGCGCCCAGGGGAGCCCTACCCCTTTGCTGACAATAGTTTTGACGTGATCTATTGCGATTGGGTGCTTGAACACATCGAAGATATCCCTGCCTTTGTCTCTGAAATTCATCGCATCCTTGCACCCGGTGGCTGGTTCTGTGCCCGCACACCAAACAAATGGGGCTACATTTCGTTAGGCTCCACGCTGCTTGGTGACAAATATGAACGGCAAATTCTCAAGAGACTGCAACCTTGGCGCAAGGAGCAGGACAATTTCCCAAAGTTCTATCGGCTCAACACGCTTGGAGCTCTGCGGACAGCTTTTAGCCCGCGCACCTGGCTGCATTGTTCGTATTTCACAAACCCGACACCTGGTTATCACGGCAACCGCATCTGGCTGTTCCGCCTAATTGGTTTTTACCAAAAGATAGTTCCGGAACGGCTCTCAACCACGCTGCTGATTTTTCTGCAGAAGCAATAAAAAAGGGCTGGTCGTTTGAACCCGCCCTTTTTTATTCCATGGTCAGGATAGCGTTACACCACCTTGCGCCGCCGCAGGGCCGCCAAACCACCAAGGCCGAACAACAACAACCCACCCGCCGCAGGCACCGGCACAGCAGAGATAACCGCATTATCAATCAGTGCGCCGTAGGAATCGTTTTCAGTCGTGGCCGCAAAATCCAGATCGTAATTGCCACTGACGCCAACAACAAACTGCGCAACGATCTGTGTCCACTGTCCCACGGCGGTGACCGGATTGATGCCAGGTCCCGCAAGGCTGCCGAACAGCCCGGCGATGGAATACGTCATGCCATTGGTATTGGCATTGCTCAGCCGCGGGCTGTACCAGAACGACAGATCATAGGTGCCTGCCGCAAGGAAGACCGTCTGGCGGATCGTCGCATTGGCGGTGCTGTCCAGTTCGACATAATGCGCGCCGTCCTGCGCATCGATGCTGCCCAGGGTTTCATCTGTCTGCACTTCAATGCCCGGACCATCCGTTGGAATCGCCGTCCATCCGGGCAGCGTGCTGAAAACAGCCCAGCTTGCATCACCCGGGGTGGCCAGGCTGTCGAACAGCGCACCGTTCACCGTCGGGGTTTCCTCAAAACTGCCATTGATCAGGATGGGGGTTGCGGTGGCGGGGGCGGCCAGCATGACAGCCATCACGATAGGAACAACAAAACGATTCATACCACATACTCCAAAACCATAATAATGATTTATCAGATTTCAGGCCTGCAGCAAGGTCTGTTCACAGTTTTTCCTTATTTTAACCATATTTAGATCAGCCATTCCCGAATCTGTTGTTTTCGGTCAGTTGCCCTTACGTCAGTTTTGCTGTCCGCCAAGCACTGACACCGCCGCTGGCCATGCAAAAGGCCGCCCCGTGGGGACGGCCCTGCGCGAAACCTCTCACACCGGTTCAGGCCAGTTTGCGCCGCCGCAAGGCAGCGAGCCCACCAAGGCCCGCCAGCAGCAGGAACCCCGCCGCTGGGATGGGCACCGCAGCCGGAACGAGCGTGCCGTAAAGACTGAGATGCGACAACGACTGTTCCCCATTGCAACCACGCGCGCAAGTCGGATCATCAATCGCCCAAGTTCCGGACAGGATGCCATCAACAAGCGAGAACAACGCCCAATCAGGATCGCCGCCACCTTCACCACTTTTCAACGCAAGGAATGCGTCTTGCAGTACATATCCAGCGGGCACCAGAATGCTCCAAGCGCCTGCCAGAAAACCGACCCCGTTGGTGCTGATCACAACGCCACTGACACCCACTGTGTCGGTCTTGTCCAGAAGGATCGACGGAGATATGGCTGCTAAAATGAGCGCCGCATTGCCAGGGGTATCCGTGTTCCCGACACCCGAAAGCACACAACCCGATGCAATTGGCCCCTCTGTCGTCAGGGAAAAATCACGGACGGCCGGATTGCTGGAGCTTGGACAATAGGTCGTAATTGTTGCCGCCTGTGCCGCCGTGGTCGAAACCATCACCCCCAGCGTCAAAACAATTGCCTTGAACATCATCATCTCCAATCGCTGCGCGCGACACCAGCCTTGGGAAACGTCAGGCCCACATCAAACACACTGCCACAATTCTGCCTTATTTTATTGGGTTTCGCAAAGACTCTCGACAAAACACCGGTCGTTTGCATCCAGCGGTTGAGACGTACCTTCCGCGGCGCAACAAAGGCCTGCAATGTAACGGATTGTTACCGAAAATCCCTGCGTCCTGCACCTGTTCAGCGAATCACACCCCTGCCCGCTGATCCCGCGCGGGCCATCATTGGCCCGTTTCCGCCTGCATTGCCTGCGATGACGCAGGGCCTATGGGGCTCACGCCACCTTGCGCCGCCGCAAGGCTGCCAGCCCACCAAGGCCCGCCAGCAGCAGCAAACCAGCCGCAGGCAGTGGCACGGCTGATGCCGTCACCAGATGCTGGTCGTCATTCAGATTACCACGGTCAGGCCCATCCTGGGATTCCAGGAATGTCAGCCGGTAGTCTTGCGTCACCGGCCCTGCCAGCCCTGCCAGAAACGCATTGCCCGCCGCAATCGCCCCCGCATTGCCACCAGCACTGAAGTTACCGGTCGTCAGTCCCAGCGTGCCGTTCTCATAGATGATTTCCCACAGCGCCAGTTGAAAGCCGGCGGATTGGTTGTTGTTGGCAAGGTTCAGCGTGCTGAATACCGTTTCATACAACCGCTCAATGTTACCGATTTGCAGACTGCTCAGCAGGCGTGTGCTGAACGGTGCGGTCGTCACCTCATACAGGTCAGGCAGTGATATGCCTGCGGTGATATCAAGGCACCACGCCACGAAATTGCCCCCCAAGGTCGGGGTCGTCAAACCAAACCCGCCCGCACCAACATGAAGGCCACCCGGCAGCAATGTGGCCTCGGTGATGGTGACATTGCCACTACCCCCGGCAAAAATGCTGCCGCCCGTCTGTGACACCGTAATCGGCGTCGCCACGGCCAGCGCAGGGGCAAGGCCAAGAACAGTGGCAAGAATCATGGAACGAAACGTCGATTTATGCATTTTGATCGCCTGTTAATAAAAGAAGCTGCCTTGATTATGCCTTGATTCACTGGATTTTCGCAATGCAAACCACCCCTGATCTTATATTATGCACCTGCCAGTTGAACAGTCGCCTCATATGCCCGTCAGTCGCACCCCTAAGGCGAAACCGTCACCAATGTAGCAACAATTATTCGGGGATACGGGGCGAATCAGCCCGCGTCGCTGGCGGCCACACACTAGTTTTTTCACCAGATATCTTGCCTTGCCAGACCAGATCGGCCACGCCTGACGGCATGCAGCCGCCTGCCCCACAAGTTTTCACCCATAGGCCCATGCTGGTGCTGTGGGCCCTTATCATGGCCTGTGTGCTGCCTGAGGCTGTGCTGACCATGGCTGACTGGGGCCTGATTGGCAGTTTGCGCTGGCGTACGGTGGCCTATCAGAACGGCGCATTCTGGGCCGGCCTGCTGCGGGACTGGCA
>JANNBG010000155.1:0-1687 GCA_031385205.1 Rhodobacterales bacterium | reverse complement strand
CGGCAGCCCCCACCGCCACGGGCAACCCATCGCCAATCGCCCCGCCCATCAGGCACAACAGATCATGCGCACGGGCCCCCATCGTGGCGTCAATCAGGGGGCGCGCAGACGTAATCGCCTCATCCACCACAATCACATTTTCCGGCATCAGATGCGCCATTGCCGCACCCACCTTTGCCACCGTCAAAGGCCCCGTGGGCAATGCGGGCAGGTCCAAGGCGTGCAAGGGCAGGGCATCCCCCACCCCCAATACCTCTGCCAATGCCTTCAAAGTCCACGCATAATCCATATCCGGCGCGCACAGGTCCATCACATGGGCACCCACAGCCTCTGGCAGGCTCGGCTTGCCCGGATAGGCGAAAAAGCTGACAGGCCTTGCCGCCCCACATAAGACCAGCGTGGTCTTATCCGCCAACAACGCCACATTCTCATCCACCGGATAGCGCAGGCGTTGAAACGGCACCGTGCCCCCACCGCGTCGCATCCGCGCCACGAAATAGGGGGCCATCAGGTGGCAGCCCGTCTTTGCCGCAATCCGGCTGGCCACATCGCCCAAATCCGTGTGCAAGGTCAGGCCATCCACCATCAGGGCCGCACCCGGCCCTTGCAACAAACCCGCAGCCACCCGCACCTCCGCCATCTCAGGCCGCCGCAAGGCAGGCGGATCAGCCGCCACACATGGCGCATCCCCCGCATCCCATGCCGTATTCGCAGGCAGGATCAGCGTCGCAATCTGCCCGCCATTTGACCGCGCCGCCTGCACCGCATCTGCCCCATCCCGCGCCACCGCTGTGGTGCAGACCCGCGTCCAGTGCGATATGGCCTGCGATATCCCCACCGTATCCCCCCGCAACGGGCTGTCGTATTGCAGATGGTGGCTGGCATGGTCGCCCATGATGGTCAAAACGCCCGACCGTGCCTTGCGCGCATTGTGCAAGTTGGCCCAACCATTGGCAAATCCCGGCGCCAGATGCAGCAACGTCGCCGCAATATCGCCCGTCATGCGGAAATACCCATCCGCCGCACCCGTCGCACCCCCCTCGAACAGACACAAAATGCAGCGCATCTCCGCGTGTGTATCCAGTGCCGCCACAAAGTGCATCTCGGACGTGCCGGGGTTGGCAAAACATGTGGTCACGCCACTGGCCAGCAGCGTTTTCACCAGCGAGCTAGCACCGTTCATTCCACCGCCCTTATCAGCTTTGCCTCCAGCACCCGCAAAACCGCCGTCAGATCATGCCCACGCCGCAACGTTTGGCCATCCATCCCAAGCACCGCATACATGCCTTGTTTGCTGCGCAGCTTCGGGCGCTTTTCGATGCGGTACAGCGGGTTTTCCGCCGTCCGCCGAAACACCGAAAAGATCGCGCAATCACGCAGGGTCGAAATGCCATAGTCGCGCCATTCGCCCATCGCGACCATCCGCCCATACAGCGTCAGGATGGCCGACAATTCACGCCGGTCAAAGCTGACCTGTTCGTGCAGGTTTGCCGCAGTGGGAAAGGGTGTTGGGGTTTGCACCGTCATAAAACTATGATTATCGGCTTCGCTGATCAAATCAACCCAAGATGCCATCGGATCGTCGCATCTGTTCCATTCCAGTGCCGTAATCGCGGGCGATTCTGATGATCTTGCGAGTGGTGGTCCGGGGATGCGGCGTCGTGCCCCCACCCAGTCCGTGGCCCCG
>JANNBG010000107.1:0-2227 GCA_031385205.1 Rhodobacterales bacterium | reverse complement strand
TGCATCTGGTAGGTCAGCTTGTCGCCCTTTAGGGCAGCACTCGCCCCCACGGCATCGCGGAACGGTCCGTAAAAGGCGCTCGCATATTTCGCGGCATAGGACAGGATCGCCACATCGCGGAAACCCGCCCCCTCCAGCGCCCCACGCATCGCCCCAATGCGCCCGTCCATCATATCGGACGGCCCCAGAATATCGGCCCCCGCCTCGGCCTGCGCCAAGGACATGCGCACCAAGGCCTCCACCGTTTCATCATTCAGGATGATGCCGTCGCGCACCAACCCATCATGGCCATGGGCGTTATACGGGTCCAGCGCCACATCGGTCATCACAGCCACCTGCGGCACGGCGGCCTTGATGGCGCGGATGGCGCGGTTGGTCAGGTTTTCGGGGTTCCACGCCTCGGCACAGTCGGCCGTCCGCAGGGCGGGATCGGTGTAGGGGAACAGGCAAATGGCGGGGATGCCAAGGGTTGCGGCCTGCTCGGCGGCCCTGACCACATTGTCCAGTGACAGGCGGTCCACACCGGGCATGGAGGCAATGGGTTCACGGATATTATCGCCATCACGCACAAAGACGGGCCAGATCAGATCACCCACATTCAGCGTGTTTTCCTGTGCCAGCGCGCGCAATGCGGGCGTGGCGCGCAGGCGGCGAAAGCGGGCGGCAGGGTAGGCGGCGGAAATGGGGCGCATCATGCACTGGCTTTCGGCTTGCGAATTTGTGCCTTGCCTGCCATGGAATGCTCTGCACCTCAAGGCGGACCTTGCGGGCTTTCGCATGGAGTGGCGGTTTGGAGTGGTACAAGACCATCCTTGAAGTGATCGACATGCGGTCCTTTTCCAATCTTTGGTACTGGATCGGGCTGGCCGTGCTGTGGTCATCGACCAGCCACTGGGTGATCGGCGTGCCATGGGATCTGGTCACACGGGCGCGCCGGTCAGGCGGGCAGGCCGCGGCAGACGTAGAAGTGCTGGCGCGGGTGAACGTGAACCGCCTGTTGCACATCGCGCGCAACGCGGGCATCTGGCTGGCGGGGTTTGTGGCGTTCATGCTGACATCGCTGGCACTGCTGGGGTTCTGGTACAAGATGGAGCTGGCGCAGGCGGTGTTCTGCATGGCGTTTCCGATGACGTTTGTCGGGCTGATATCCTTGCGCACGGCGCGGATGATCGAGGCAGGCGAGGGCGAGGGCGAAGCGCTGTACCGCCGGATGTTCCGTCACAGGATGGTCACGCAAGCGATTGGAATGATGGCGATTTTCTGCACAGCACTTTGGGGCATGTGGCAGAATCTGATGGTCGGACCGTTTGGAAGTTAGACTGATATGATTGCAACGCGTATCCTGATGGGCGGCGCGCCCGAAGGTTTTGACGCGCGCCTTTTGGCGCGGGAATTGGCACGCGGGTCAGTTGTGCATGTGGCACGCGATGACAAGCGGTCAGCGGCGATGCGGGCGGCACTGGCGGTGATGGCACCAAAGGCGACGGTGATTGATCTGCCGGCGTGGGATTGTCTGCCCTATGACCGGTCATCACCCAACCCGGCGATTTCGGCGCGGCGGATGGCGACGCTGGCGGCGCTGGCGCAGGGGGCGGTGCCGGGGCCATTCGTTCTGCTGACGACGCTGGGGGCGGCAATGCAGCGGGTGCCGGCGCGGGATGTGGTGGCATCGTCGGCGTTTGCGGGGCGGGTTGGGGACAGGGTGAATATCGACGCACTGAAGATGTTTCTGGCGCGCATGGGGTTTTCGCCGGTGTCGGTGGTGGCGGAACCGGGCGATTATGCGGTGCGGGGCGGAATCATTGATCTGTGGCCGCCGGGGGAACGGTCACCCATTCGGCTCGATTTCTTTGGCGATGTGCTGGATGGCGCACGGCGGTTTGATGCGGAGACACAGCGCACGACCGAGAAATTGAGCGCAGTTGAGTTTGCGCCGATGTCAGAAGTGATTCTGGACGAGGCGGCGATTTCGCGGTTTCGCCAGAACTACCGGGTGGAATTTGGAGCAGGTGGGTCGGATGACCCGCTGTACGAAGCGGTGACGGCGGGGCGCAAGCATCAGGGGATGGAGCATTGGTTGCCATTCTTTCATGTGCGGCTGGAAACGCTGTTCGATTATCTGCCGGGGGCGAGCGTCTTTTTGGATGATGCGGTGACGCCCGCACGGCTGGCACGGTGATTGATCTGCCGGCGTGGGATTGTCTGCCCTATGACCGGTCATCACCCA
>JANNBG010000091.1:0-2499 GCA_031385205.1 Rhodobacterales bacterium | reverse complement strand
CCATCGGCGACGCCATCGCAGGGCCGATGCTGGCGCATAAGGCCGAAGACGAAGGCATCGCCGTTGCGGAAATCCTCTCGGGCAAGCACGGTCACGTTAACTATGGGGTCATACCTGGCGTGATATACACCACGCCAGAGGTGGCAAATGTCGGCAAAACGGAGGAACAGCTGAAGGCGGAAGGCATCGCTTACAAAGTCGGCAAGTTCGCCTTCATGGGTAACGGGCGCGCGAAACTGGTGTTCCAGGGCGACGGTTTCGTGAAGATCCTCGCTGATGCCGCCACCGACCGAATCTTGGGCGCGCATATCATTGGCCCGATGGCTGGCGATTTGATCCATGAGGTCTGCGTCGCCATGGAATTCGGTGCATGTGCACAAGATCTTGCGATGACAACCCACGCCCACCCAACATATAGCGAGGCGGTGCGCGAGGCGGCGCTGGCCTGCGGTGATGGGGCAATCCACGCATGACATGTCAGGTCATCATCGCATGGGTGCGCACCTATGATCCGGCACTTTCCGTAAAGGCTGGCGATCAGGTGACGCTGGGGCGTGAAGACGATGAATGGCCCGGCTGGATCTGGTGCATGCCAGCAACAGGGCCGTCGGGTTGGCTGCCGAAACAGAAACTGATCTTCAACACCGATGGCGTCACCGCCGTCACAACCGTGGACTACAACATGCGCGAACTGACCGTCGCACCGGGTGACGTGGTCACGCGGATCAGCCAAGAACTGGGCTGGTCGCAATGTCAGAATGCGAAAGCCGAAACCGGATGGGTGCCCGACAGCTGCCTGTCGTGACGCACGCCCTACCCGACCAAATGCCTTAACCCCTGCGTCACATCCGTCCGCACGGCCAGCCTTAACCCCGGCTCATCCCCCGCTCTTAACGCCGCCAGAATCATCCTGTGGTGGGGCGGCGCCTCGTTCCTGCGCAACCGCTGGTAGACCGACCGCATCGTCGGCCCCAGTTGCAGCCAGACCGTCTCGCACATCGCCAGCATGGCAGGCGCTTGTGCCCGCAGATACAGCGTCCGGTGAAACTCCAGATTGGTCCTGACATAGGCCACCGCATCCTGCCGGACAACCGCCTCACCGTTCAGTGCATTGATCGCCGCCAACCGGTCGATCAGCGCGAAATGCGCCCGTGGCAGGGCGCGACTTGCCATCTCCGGCTCCAACAGCGCCCGGATCGCCGCCAGTTCCTCGATCCGTTCCGGTGACAGCGACGGCGTCGAAATCCGCCCGGTCGACGACAGCGTCAATGCCCCCTCCGCCACCAGCCTGCGCACCGCATCGCGTGCCGGGGTCATCGACACCCCAAACACATCCCCAATGCCCCGCAGCGTCATCACCTGCCCCGGTGACAATTCGCCATGCATGACCTGCTGGCGCAAGCTGCGATACACCCGTTCATGGGCCGCTGCATTCGGGTCCGTGGGGCGCGGCAAAAGCATGCCGCAGGCTAGCCCCCAAACCGATACGCTTGCAAGCCCGCACCATGCGTATGCAGCCAATCCCTTTGCACCTTCCACCCCGGATACAGACCTGCCACCACCGCCCAAAACGCCGCCGAATGGTTCATCTGCACCAGATGCGCCACCTCATGGGCCGCCACATAGTCCAGCACAGCCGGTGGGGCCATCACCAGCCGCCAGGCATACATAAGGCCCCCTGACGATGTGCAAGACCCCCAACGCGACCGCGGATCGCGCAGCGTGATCCGTGCGAACCCTTTTCCCACTGCCAAGGCATATCGGTCCGACGCCGCCGCCAACCGCGTCCGCGCCATTGCCTTCAGGAAAACCGAAACCCGCACCCCCACCTGTGCCGCATCCCCCGGCACGGCCAATGTATCCCCCACAATCCGCACCACCCGCCCCGGTCCCGGCACGATCGTCAGCATCCGCCCTTCCACCGGCAGCACGCACCCGAATCCCACCACGGCCCCCACCGGCATCCGCGCCAGCGTGCCTCGCAACCAGCCCTCTTGCCCCACCGCAAAGGCCATCGCCTCTGCCTCCCGCGCCCGCAACGGCACCGTCAATGTCACCCGCCCATCCACCCGGCTGATGCGCAGCGAAAACCGCCGCGCCTGCGCTGATCGGCGCAGCGTGATGTCGATGGGCGGTGGTCCGGGCAAGGTTGGCATGGGGCTCTTGACGTGTGACGTGACGATGACCATTTGCCCCCACAGTGACAGGGCCCAAAAGCCTTTGACACCCCGCCTGCGTTGTGGCAAGCGGACGTCTGATTTACCGTCTGAAAATCCAAAGGGAACACCATGCCATTGGCAGAATGGGGCACCAAACGCATTTGCCCGACAACCGGCAAGCGTTTCTACGACCTGAACCGCACACCCATCGTCAGCCCCTACACGGGCGAGGTGGTCGATATCGAATCAGCCCGTCGCAAAATGGCGGCTTCCGTCATTGCACGCGCGGTGCCTGAAAAGGATGATGAAGTGCTGGTCGATGATCTGGAAACGGATGATC
>JANNBG010000269.1:0-11650 GCA_031385205.1 Rhodobacterales bacterium | reverse complement strand
GTGCATCTGTCGGGTGGCGTGGGCATTGGTGGGGTGTTGGAGCCGATGCAGGCGGGGCCGACGATCATCGAGGATAACTGTTTCATCGGGGCGCGATCCGAGGTGGTTGAGGGTTGCATCGTGCGCGAGGGGTCTGTGCTGGGCATGGGCGTGTTCATCGGCAAATCGACCAAGATTGTGGATAGGGAAACGGGCGTGGTGACCTATGGCGAGGTGCCATCGGGGTCTGTGGTGGTGGCGGGGTCTTTGCCATCAAAGAACGGGATCAACCTCTATTGTGCGGTGATCGTAAAGAAGGTGGACGCACAGACGCGCAGCAAGACGAGCATCAATGAGCTGCTGCGTGATTAACACCCACGATCCGCATCTCGTCGAAGACTTCACTCGGTTGAGGGAAGCTTGCATCGATTTGCAAGTGCTTGCGAATGAGTTCCGCGCACTGTTTGGCAGTGACGACAAGGCAACGCTAGATTTCATGGGTGCTGCCGTCTTTCAAGTAATCCATGAATGCATGATCGAAACTTGGTGGTTGCGCGTTGGACGCCTTATGAATCCGTCATCGATCGGTGAGTACCAGAACCTTTCGATCAGTGCCATTGTTGAGCGGACGATTGCAGCTTGTGGCCATAACTTTGAAATTGAAAAGACTAATGCTGAATTGCAATGTGTCTTCGCCGAAATGAAAGAATCGAGAAACCAGCAAGTGGCTCATGCTGACTTGGTATCAAGTCGCCAAGACGTTTGGCTCTCCGGACTTACAGAAGATGATTCAAAGACGATTGAGAACGGTATACAAAAACTTTGTGACTTATTCGGAACCAAGCTAGGTATTGGTCCACTTGACTTTAGTGCAAGCAATTGCCCGGGCGATGCGACCGATCTGCTGAGCTTCCTTAAATTCGGTTTGCGGGCGCGCGATGCGTGGCATAAATCAAACCCTGCTGGCCTGGCCACAATTCGGGGAATGTATCGTGACTGACGAAATCCCAAACACGCCCAAACCCGAAAAGATCAAACGCCCGCAGCAGGTGTTCACGCTGGTGGTCGAGGTGGGCCGCAAGGCGGGGGACGGGCTGCCGGACAAGGCGACGGGGGCGGCGCTGATGATTTATGCCAGTGGCGTGGACGAGGACGAGGCGGTGCGCGAAACGGTGGTGATCCTGAAGCAGGCGGATATGGCACCCTTGGATGTGTCAGGCTATGGCACGCTGGATGAACGGCTGGCATCGGGGGATGAGATAGATGCGAACGAACGCAAACTGATGGCGCGGGCTTTGGCAGAGAATTCGGTGATTGTGGCGCAGATGACGCCGTTTTTTGACTAGGGGCCGGGCATGGACGCCGTAAAACTGACCGCCGATCTGATCCGCTGCCCATCGGTGACGCCCGTGGAGGGTGGGGCTTTGGTCTTGTTGGCGCAGGTGCTCTCCGATGCGGGCTTTGCCTGCACGCGGGTGGACCGGGGGGACACCTGCAATCTGTTTGCAAGGTGGGGCGTCAAAGGTGCCAACAAGTCCTTTGGTTTCAACGGCCATACGGATGTGGTGCCAGCAGGGGACGTGGCCGCGTGGACGCATGACCCTTTTGGCGCGGCCATTGTGGACGGCTGGATGTATGGGCGCGGGGCTGTGGATATGAAATCCGGTGTCGCGGCCTTTGTGGCGGCGGCGGTGGATTTCGTCCAGGGTTCACCGCCGGATGGGGCGGTGGTGATTGCGATTACAGGGGATGAAGAGGGCGAGGCCACGGATGGCACGGTGGCCCTGCTGGACTGGATGGCCGTGCACGGCGAGCGGATGACGCAGTGTCTGGTGGGGGAGCCGACTTGCCCGGACGTGCTGGGCCAGATGATGAAGATCGGGCGGCGGGGGTCTTTGACCTGCTACGTCACGGCGCATGGGGTGCAGGGGCATTCGGCCTATCCGCACCGGGCGAGGAACCCTTTGCATGCGCTGGTGCGGCTGCTGGACGGGTTGGCTTCACATGAACTGGACACTGGGACGGCGCATTTCGATGCGTCCACTTTGGCGGTGGTGACGATTGATACGGGCAACCCGGCGACCAATGTGATCCCGGCAAGTGCGCGGGCGACGGTGAACATCCGGTTCAATGATGCGCATTCGGGGGGCAGTTTGACGGCGTGGCTGCAGGATCAGGCGTCAGTTGTTCAGGCGGCTACAGGTGTGACATTTGATCTGCGGGTGTCGGTGTCGGGGGAAAGTTTCCTGACGCCGCCGGGGGAGTTATCGGCATTGGTGGCACGCGCGGTGCAGGCGGAGACGGGGCTGGTGCCGGAGGCATCGACGACAGGCGGCACGTCGGACGCGCGGTTTGTGAAAGACCACTGCCCTGTGGTGGAATTCGGGCTGGTGGGGCGCACGATGCATCAGGTGGATGAACGGGTCGAGGTGGCGCAGATTGTGGCGCTGAAGGCGATTTACGGGCGGGTGCTGCGAGAGTATTTTGCCTGACACCGGCCATTTCCCACGGGCGCTGGTCGTGCTATTTCCCTCATCATGACACAACTCCCCACAAAAGCTGACATCCTGCAATGGATCCAAGACAACCCCGGACAGGGCGCCAAGCGTGATATCGCGCGGGCCTTTGGGCTGAAGGGGGCCGCCAAGGTGGACCTGAAACACCTTTTGCGTGAGCTGGAGGACGATGGTGCGCTGGACCGGCGCAAGCGGGCGTATCGTGACAATGCCACGCTGCCGCCAGTTTCGATCCTGATGGTGTTGCCGCCGGACCCGTCGGGTGACCAGTTTGCCCATGCACTGGAATGGGCCAGCGATGCGCCTGCGCCGCGCATCCTGTTCGTGCCGCGCAAGGGTGATGCGCCTGTGGCCGAGGGGGACCGTATTCTGGCGCGCCTTTCCCAAGTGGTGGCGGATGACCACGCCTATGAGGCGCGGCTGATCCGCAAGATCGGGGCCAACCCGCTGAAAATGCTGGGTGTGTTCCGGGCCAATGATGAAGGCGGGCGGATTGTGCCCATTGACAAGGGGCAGGACAAGGAATGGCGCGTCTCGCGTGACCTGACGCTTGGCGCGCGCGATGGCGAGCTGGTGGAAGCGGAACAGGCAGGGCCGAAACGTCTGGGCCTGCCACAGGCGCGCATTTTGGCGCGGTTGGGTGACCCGACAGGGCCAAGGGCGGTCAGCCTGATTGCCATCCATCAACATGGTATCCCGGACCGTTTTCCGGATGACGTAATGGCGCAGGCCGATGCGGCCCTGCCCGCGCCCATGGACGGTCGCGAAGATCTGCGCGACTTACCGTTGGTGACCATCGACCCATCCGACGCGCGCGACCATGACGATGCGGTTTATGCTGAGGCTGACACGGATCAGAAGAACCCCGGCGGGCATATCCTGTGGGTGGCGATTGCCGATGTGGCGCATTATGTGACGCCGGGGTCGCCGCTGGACCGTGAGGCGCGCAAGCGGGGCAATTCCACCTATTTCCCGGACCGCGTGGTGCCGATGCTGCCTGATACGCTGTCGGGTGATCTGTGTTCCCTGCATGAAGGCGTGGAGCGGCCCTGCATCGCCGTGCGCATGGTGCTGGATGCGCAGGGGCGCAAACTGAGCCATCGTTTCGTGCGCGGCATGATGCGGTCGGCGGCATCTTTGACCTATGAAGAGGCGCAGGAGGCGATGGATGGGCATGCGACGGCACGCACGGCCCCCTTGCTGGATACAATCCTGCGGCCTTTGTATGCGGCCTATGCATCCTTGAAGCTGGCGCGGGTGGCGCGGCAACCATTGGAGCTGGAACTGCCGGAGCGCAAGATTGTGCTGGCGGAGGATGGACGCGTAGTGTCGGTGGCGTTCAAGGACCGGTTTGATGCGCATAAGTTGATCGAGGAATGCATGGTGCTGGCCAATGTGGCCGCCGCCGAAGAACTGACCCTGCGCAAAAAGCCGCTGCTGTTTCGTGTGCATGAAGAACCGGCACCCGAAAAACTGGATGCCTTGCGCGAAGTGGCAGAGGCATCCGGCTTTACGCTGGCACGCGGCGCGGTGCTGCAGACGGCGCACCTGAACCGGCTGCTGGCGCAGGCCGAAGGGTCGGATTTTGCGGAGCTGATGAATATCAGCACGCTGCGGTCGATGCAGCAGGCCTATTACCACCCGGAGAATTTCGGGCACTTCGGCCTTGCCCTGCGGTCATATGCGCATTTCACCTCGCCGATCCGGCGCTATTCCGACCTGATCGTGCACCGCGCGCTGGTGGCGGGGCATGGCTGGGGCAAGGACGGGTTGTCGGTGCAGGATGTGGAAATGCTGGGCGAAACGGCCAAGGTGATTTCCGATACGGAACGCCGGTCGATGGTGGCGGAGCGCGATACGAATGACCGCTATCTGGCGGCGTACCTGTCAGACCGGGTGGGCACGATTTTCCAGGGGCGCATTTCAGGCGTGGTGGGGTTTGGGCTGTTCGTGAAACTGGACGAGACGGGGGCGGATGGTCTGATCCCGATCCGGTCTGTGGGGCGTGAGTATTTCCATTATGACCGCGATACGCAGACCCTGATGGGGGCCGATACCGGCGTGATGATCGGCATTGGCCAACGGGTCACCGTGCGGCTGGCCGAGGCGGTACCCGTGACGGGCGGCATCACGCTGGAACTGCTGGAGATTGAGGACAGGGCGTTGCCTGCGGGGGCGGTGGCACGCGGACGAGCCAGCCCGCGCAAACCGGGGCAGGCGCAGGCGCGGGATGCGAAGCGCAAGGTGATGAGGAAACGGCGGTAGGGCTGCTTCACGCCCTTGGAGTTTCGCGCTACACTCCCTGCAAAACAGGCAAACGGGTGGTGATCTTATGTGGGGCATTCTGCTGGCAATCGGCTTTGCCGTCTGGGCCAGCATCGCTATGGCGGACCCCGTTGCCCCCAAAACGGAGGCGGTCGTGACCCTTGGCACCCAAGACGGTCTGCAAGACTGGATCACCGCTTTCAAGCCCCGCGCGCGTGCGGCGGGCATATCCGATGACACGCTGACGCGGGCATTTGCGGGGGTGACCTATGACCCCGCTATCATCGACAAAGACCGTCATCAGAACGAATTCACCAAGACCATCTGGGATTACCTGGATAAGGCCGTGTCCGACCTGCGCATCAGCAACGGGCAGGATGCCATGGCCAAACATGCGGCGTTGCTGGACCGGATCGAGGCGACGTATGGCGTCGAAAAAGAGGTTGTGCTGGCGGTGTGGGGGCTGGAATCATCTTATGGCGCGTTCATGGGTGATACGCATCTTATCAGCGCCTTGGCCACATTGGCCTATGACGGCCGCAGGGGGGCGTTCTTTGAACGCGAGCTGATTGCGGCCCTGACCATCCTGCAAGCGGGCGACGTGACACCGGATAAGATGACCAGCAGTTGGGCGGGGGCGATGGGGCATACGCAATTCATGCCGACCAGTTACCTTGCCACGGCCGTCGATTTCAACGCGGATGGGCGGCGTGATATCTGGTCGGATGACCCTGCCGACGCGTTGGCGTCAACGGCCGCATACCTTGCCAAGGCGGGGTGGAAGCATGGGCATTTGTGGGGGGTGGAGGTGCGCCTGCCCGATGGGTTCGACTATGACAACTCCGGTGATCGCGTCACCAAAACCGTGGCCGATTGGCAGGTCTTGGGCGTGCGCCTGATGGATGGCGCGGATTTGCCCGACGATGGCCCGGCAAACATCCGCCTGCCCGGCGGCGCAAAGGGTGCGGCCTTTCTCACCTTTGCCAATTTTCGCGCGATCGAGGCGTATAACGCGGCGGATGCCTATGTCATCGGCATTGGGCATCTGGCCGCCAGGTTGGCGGGCGGGCCACCCATTCAGCACCCCTGGCCGCGCGAGGATCGCGCCTTGCAGCTGGATGAACGGGTGGCCTTGCAGCGCTTGCTGACCAGTGCAGGGTTCGACAGTGGCGGCGCGGATGGCAAGATCGGCCCCAAGACCATCGCCGCGATCAAGGCGTTTCAGCGCAGTTTAGGGCTGCTGACCGACGGTTACGCATCATTGGATGTGTTGACGCGGTTGCAGAAAATGTAAAAGGCGGGCGCATTGCTGCGGCCCGCCCAACCCGATCAGCCCGGAATATCCAGGCCGGTCGCAACTTAGTACATACCAAGGATCACGCCAATCGCGCCCGACGGGTTGCTGCCCGATTTCAGGTTTTCGCTGTCAGCGAACAGCTCTTCGATCATCGAGACTTGTTTCGCGCTCAGGTTGTTCAGATCGGCGCTGGGTGCCAGACGGCTGACTTCCAGACGCAGGTTTTGCGACAGGCCGTTTGACCCCATTTCCGCGAAAGACGCCGTCGTTCCGGCCAGCGCAATCACAGTCGCCATCAAAATACGTTTCATGGTTTTCGTCCTTTATGGTTGTTCGGCCAACCTGTGCTGGTCGATGAAATGAACATGGGGCCTTGCTATCCCCTTGTGAAGGCAAGGAAGTTTCACACGGCATCACGCGGATGTGATGCTGTATGATGTTGAAATGGGCTGCTGCCTGACGTGGTGTAAAACTATACGGTTTAGTTCGAAATATGCGCATTTTGAGACGGACATGCCCAAATATGCGCTCACGCAGCTGTGAGGTCTTTCACAAAAGGGACCGCAACCCAAAGATGCAGAACCCACTCTGCAAAAATGCACAGTAGGTCAGGCGCGCAGCCAATCGGGCGCGTATGCGATGTGGTCACAGCCCGCAAAAGCAGCCAGCCGGTCAACCGCGCCTTGCAGGCGTGTGATGCGGGCGATGGGCATGCGGACCCCAGCTTCGGGCCAAAAGGCGCGGACGCGGAAGGTGCTGTCATCGCGGTGCGCCTTGGCATCAATGCGGCCAATCAGATGCGCGCCTTCCAGCACGGGAAAGACGTAATAGCCGTAGTTGCGTTGGGCTTCGGGCACGAAAACCTCGATCCGGTAGTGAAAGCCGAACAGGCGATCTGTGCGGTTGCGGTCCCGCAGGGCGGGGTCAAAGGGGGAAAGGATGCGGATGCGGCTGGGCGGGTCGGGCGGAGTTTGGGCCATGATGTCGGGGGCGGCGTAGGATTTGCGCAAGGCACCATCGGCGCCTTCGACCATGATTTCGACGATCTCGCCGCGTTTGGCGGCGGCATCGCACCATGCCTTGGCTGCCTCCGGGCTAACTGCCTTCCAATAGGCGGCAATGTCGCCGCTGGTACCAAAGGCGATGCGGGCAAGGGCGGTGCGGCAGGCCCAATCGGTTGTATCATCCTCCGACGGTTCCGGGGCGCAATGGTGCGGGGCCAGAACCCGTTCTGTCAGGTCATAGACCTTTTTGAACCCATCGCGGCGGGTGACGCTGATCTGGCCCGTGCGCCACAGATATTCGAGCGCGGCTTTGGACGGGTGCCAATCCCACCAGCCGCCTTTGCCGCGCGCCTCGCCTTCACCTACATCGGACGATGACACGGGACCATGGTCGGCGATGCGCTGCAGGACATCATCGAATTTCTCGACAAAGCCGGTGCGTTGCCAGCCGGTCCATTGCTTTATCAGGCGGTCGCGATCCCGGGTAAAGCGATGCTTCCAATGGGGAAAGACATGGGCAGGCAGGATAGAGGCGTCATGCGTCCAGTTTTCCCATAGGCTGCGATCATGTTCTAGCAGGCGTTTCAGGCTGGGTTGCTGGTAAGTTTGCCTACGGGCAAACAGGATCATGTGGTGCGCGCGCGCGACGGTATTGATGCTGTCAACCTGCACAAACCCGATGCGGTCGATCAGGGCATGCAGATGCGTACCATCGGCTGGGCCGGTGGGGGCCTCAGCCAGCGCATGGGCCTGCAGGAAGATGCGGCGAGCAAGGGCGTTGGACAGGACGGGCTGTGACATGCAATAGGTGCCCATTGTTCACGCAGTTCGCAAACAAAAGTGTAGCATGCTGACACATCCGCACAACCTTTGTGACGGTGTCTTGCGGGTTATCTGTGTGCGGTGGTGTTTGGTACGCTTGCAGGCTGGCTGATGGTGCGGCTGCGCCCGCGCGCGGTCTTTATGTCGCGATGTGCGGCTTTGTGCGTGCAATCAAGGCGTGCAGGCCTTCAACGGTGGGTGGGGTGCACAGGTCCGGCGCGATGTCACGGATGGTTTCGACCGGCAGGTTCCACCATGACAGGTCAAGCAACAGCGACACAACCTGTGGCGAAAAACGGTTGCGGATCACGCGTGCAGGGTTGCCTCCGACGATGTCATAAGGTGCCACGTCGCCAACGACCACGGCCTGTGCGGCAATCACAGCACCGGTGCCGATTGTGACACCCGACATGATGGTGGCACCTGCACCGATCCAAACATCATCACCTATAACGACGTCACCGCTTGACCGCGGGCAGCCAACGATGCCTTCGCCGCCCAGATCATCCACGCAGATATGCCCGAACGGAAAGGTCGTCGCCCAGTCGACCCGGTGATTGCCGCCCAGAAACACGGTGATGTTGTCGGCCAAAGAACAGAATCGTCCGATTTTCAGCCCCGCACCTTCGCCCCACTGGCGGATGTTCAGATTGGCGACGTGATAGGTGAACGCGCCAACATGAATGCGGCTTTTGCCGATGGTCCAAGCAGTGTCTTCGCGCGCGATCTTTTTGTCGCGCCGCCGGCGGAAGCGCCACATTTCGCTTATGCCGACACGATGGGGCGCTTTGACTTGCGCGCGCGTTCTGTGGCGGATTTCAACTGCCCGCAGGCGGCCATGATATCTTCTCCACGCGGTGTGCGGATGGGAGAAGCATAGCCCGCATTGTGGATGATATCGGCAAAGGCATGGATGCGGTTGCCGGATGAGCGTTTATAGGGTGCGCCCGGCCATTCGTTGAACGGGATCAGGTTCACCTTTGCCGGAATGCCACGCAGCAGGTCTACCAGACGGTGGGCATCTTCCTTTGTGTCATTCACGCCGTCCAGCATCACATATTCAAAGGTGATGCGTTCAGAGTTGGACAGGCCGGGATAGGCGCGCAGGGCATCCAGCAAGGTCGCGATGTTCCAGCGTTTGTTGATCGGCACCAACTGGTCGCGCACATCATCAGTTGTGGCATGGAAACTGACGGCCAGCAGGCAGCCGATTTCGGTGGCGGTGCGGGCGATTTCCGGCACCACACCGCTGGTCGACAGGGTGATGCGGCGGCGGCCCAATGCGATGCCTTCGTTATCCATCACGACGCGCATGCCATCACGCACGTTGTCGAAATTGTACAAGGGTTCGCCCATACCCATCAGCACCACGTTACTGATCAACCGCCCTTCGACTTTCGGTTCACCCGGAACCGGCCACTCGCCCAGATCATCGCGGGCCAGCATGACCTGACCCACAATTTCGCCCGCGGTCAGGTTGCGCACCAGTTTTTGCGTGCCCGTGTGGCAGAACGAACAGGTGAGCGTGCAGCCGACCTGAGAGGATATGCACAGCGTACCGCGACCTTCCTCAGGAATGTAAACCGTCTCGACCTCATGCCCGCCTGCGATGCGGACAAGGTATTTGCGGGTGCCATCGGATGATATCTGGCGGCTGACGACTTCGGGCAGGTCAATCGTGAAATGATCGGCCAAGAGCGCGCGAAACTCTTTGGACAGGTTCGACATCGCGCTGAATTCGCGCAGGCCCCAGCAGTAGACCCATTTCCACACCTGCCCCAAGCGCATCTTCGCCTGCCCCGCAGGTGTGCCCGCCGCGATCAGTGCGGCCAGCAACTGATCCCGCGTCAGGCCTACGATGTTGGTGCGGCTGGCTTCGGGCAGTTTGCGCGGGATGGTCAGGACATCGGGGCTGATGGCGTGGGTCATGGGATTCTCTTCTGGGTCTGGGCGCATATAAGCGTAAATGCCCCAAAAGAAAACGCCCCGGAAAAACCGGGGCGCAGCGTCAGACCCAAACGCTTACTTGCAGCGTTTTTCGGCCTCTTCCATGGCGGCGGTAAAGCCACGCAGGCTGAAGGTATCCTTCGTTTCGGTGCCCTTGCCTGACACGCCAGTCAGCACAGCCTCTTGCCCGTTCTTCATGGCAGCGAGCAACGGGCCATCTTCTGCGGGCCAGGCCCATTCGCCATCAATGAACAGATCGAACGAGTCATTGCCGATCGCCACTTTCACAGTTGACCCCGGTTTGAAGGGATAGCCGCCGGTAAACGAAATCTCGCCTGCAGCCCCTGCACCGGGACGGAAGGTCACGAAATACAAGATATCACCGCGCCGGGCCTGCACTACGGCCCCATCGCGCGTGGCCGTGCTTTCGCGCGGACTGGACACGCCCCAGCATTCCTTGGGGCTTTCTTCCATGAAGACGCTCCAATCCGTCATCGTGGCGACGTTATTGGTGGATTCCTGTGCCACGACAGGCAGCGTCATCATCAGAAACACGCAGGCGGCAACGCGCCCGATTGCAATTGTCATAGCCGTCACAGCCTCCAGCCGTTGCCTCATTGCGCCCTTTGGCCACGTTTGGCGTGACCTTTTCCAGTGGCGCGGGTGATGTTTACCCGATACGCCCATCTAACGCAAAAACAGCGGTTCTTGAAAGCCCCATGGGCGCAAAATCGCGCATGTGTGACGGTGGATTGCATGGAAAACGCTGTAAATATGGTCGAAATCCTACGGGGTGGGCGCGTGGAAAGCAGCCATGCGGGCCATGCGGTGATCTGCAATGGCAAGGGAAAGGTCGTGCGCGCCTGGGGCAACCCGGCTGCGGTGATCTTTCCACGGTCGTCATGCAAGATGATTCAGGCGCTGCCCTTGCTGGAATCGGGGGTTGGGCGTGATCTGACACCGGCGCATCTGGCAATGGCCTGTGCGAGCCATCAGGGGGCCGCGGTGCATACGGATTTTGTAGCGCGGTGGTTGGCCGATCTGGGTTTGGGCGAGGGTGATCTGCGCTGCGGGGCGCATGAACCCTATGACATTGCGGCACGGGATGGGCTGATCCGGGCGGGGAAGAGGCCGTGCCAGATACATAACAATTGTTCGGGCAAGCATACAGGGTTCCTGATGCTGACCCAAGGCATGAAGGCAGGACCGGAGTATGTGGACCCGGATCATCCTTTGCAGCAGGCGATTCTGACTGCCAGTAATGAGGTGACACAGGAAACCAGCCCCGGATATGGCATTGATGGCTGTTCCGCCCCAAACCACGCCTGCACGGTGCTTGGGTTGGCGCGTGCGATGGCGTCTTTCGCGGTGGCAAGCGACACTGGCGACGCGCGGCAAAGGGCGATGCACCGGCTGACGCAAGCGATGTATGCGCACCCGGACCTTGTGGCAGGCGAGACGCGGGCCTGTACAGAACTGATGCGCGCTGTGCGGGTACCAGTTGCAATGAAAACTGGGGCTGAGGCGGTGTTTACCGCGATTCTGCCGACACTTGGCCTGGGCATTGCGGTCAAGATCGCCGATGGCGCGGTGCGGGCATCAGAAGCCGTCATTGCCGGATTATTGGCTGACCTTGGCGTGTTGGATGCACAACACCCGGCGGCGTTAAAGCGGCTGGGTGGCCCTGTGCGCAACTGGCGCGGGATGCAGACTGGCCATGCGCGGCTGGTGGATGGGTTGATCTGAAAAGGCCCCCATCCGCAGTGGATAGGGGCCCTTCAGGGCAAGCGAGCGGCAATCCGGGGCCACGGACTGGGTGG
>JANNBG010000065.1:0-5392 GCA_031385205.1 Rhodobacterales bacterium | reverse complement strand
AGGCTGGCGGCGGAGACGGCCTTGATGGCACCCAAGCCGTTGCGTTCGATGCAGGGGACTTGCACGAGGCCGCGGACGGGGTCGCAGGTCATGCCGAGGTGGTGTTCAAGCGCGATTTCGGCGGCGTTTTCGATCTGTTCCACGGTGCCGCCCAGCACGGCGGCCAACCCAGCGGCGGCCATGGCGGCGGCACTGCCCACTTCGGCCTGACAGCCGCATTCGGCACCGGAGATACTGGCGTTGTGTTTGCACAGGCCGCCGATGGCGGCGGCGGTGAGGAGGAAATCACTGAGTTTGCTGATGGAGGCACCGGGGACGTGATCCAGCCAATAGCGGATGACGGCGGGCACAACGCCAGCAGCGCCGTTGGTCGGGGCGGTGACGACCTGGCCACCGGCGGCGTTTTCTTCATTCACCGCCATGGCGTACAAGGACATCCAGTCGTTGATGGTATGGGGCGCTGTCATGTTCAGGCCGCGTTCGGCGAGCAGCGCATCGTAGATGCCCTTTGCCCTGCGGCGCACCTTCAGACCACCGGGCAGGATGCCGGTGCCTGCAATGCCACGGTCGATGCAATCATGCATGACCTGCCACAGGCGGGTGATGCCGGTGTCGAGGTCATGCGCCGAACGGAACCGCAGTTCATTGGCGCGCTTCATTGCGGCGATGGACAGGCCGGAAAATTTGGCCATGGCCATCATTTCATCGGCCGATTCAAAGGCATAGGGCACATCGGCGCGGGCTTTGGCCTTTTTATCGCTGGCGGCGTCCAGTTCATCGGAGGTCAGCACGAAGCCGCCACCGATGGAATAATAGGTTTCGGACAGGATCACATCGCCTTGGGCATCAGTGGCGCGGATGACCATGCCATTGGCATGGCCGGGCAGGCTGGGGCCGTAGTCGAAGGTCAGATCCTTGGTGGGATCGAAGGTGAGGGATGGCAGGCCGGGGGCATGGATCGTGTGGGTGGCGTCGATTTCGACGAGGGCGATTTCGGCCTTTTCGGCGTCATAGGTATCAGGGGCGAAACCGGCGAGGCCCAGTATCGTGGCGCGGTCTGCGGCGTGGCCGACACCGGTAAAGGCGAGGCTGCCGTGGAGGGATGCGCGCAGGCCCTTTGGGTGAAAGGGCGAATTGCGGAGCAGGTCGAGAAAACGGGCGGCGGCGACCATGGGGCCCATGGTGTGGCTGGAGGAGGGGCCGATGCCAACCTTGAACATATCGAAAACGGAGAGGAACATCAGGCGGCCTGTGTGAAGGGGTTTGCGCCGATGCCTTCGTTGGCAAAGACACGCTGGGCCGTGGCGCGCTGTTCCATGGCGGCAAGGACGGCGTGCAAGGCGGGGTAATCGGTGGTGGGAATATTGTAGGCGGGGTCATGGGCGAAGGCGGAGGTCCAGCGCATGAGGACGGCGAGGTAATAGGCGAGGACGCTTGGCTGATCGGATAGCCATGTGGGTTTGTCACGGGCGACCATAGCGTCCAAAGCGGCATAGGATGTGCGCAGATTGGCATGGGCGATGGGAATGACCATGTCGATGGCCGCATCACCCGCAGGGCGGTAGGGATGCAAAAGGTTCATCATGCCGGCATGCACGGTGTTGTTGGTAAAGACGAACCATTGCAGGAACGCCCCACGGTGCGGGTCTGTGGGTGCGGGGGCCATGCCGCCATGCTGGGCGGCGAGCCACAAGAGGATGGCGGCGGTTTCAAACAGAGGCCCTTGCGGCGTTTCCAGTGCGGGGATCTTGCCAAAGGGGCTGATGGCGCGGAAGGCGGGGGCGTCGAGATCGCCTGCGTCGAAGTCTTTCAGGGCGAGAGTATAGGGGACGCCCATTTCCTCCAGCACCAGATGCACGATCAGGGACGCCCAATCGGGCACGGCATGCAGGGTATACATCAGCGATCCTCCGGTTTTGGTGACTATCGGGGGAAATGGGCTGCTGCACCACATGGAAAGCGACACAAGCGCGGCGATTGCGTCAGGTGGCGCTGCCTTCTGATGGACGCGCATAGGTGGGGGCGGAAAAGGGGGTGTCGCCCAGGCCCTCGGCGGCCACCACGGCGATTGCGGCGGGGGTGGCCTCGACCGTGCGGGCCATAGCCTCCAACGCGGGGAAGCGGTGCAGATCGAACCAGTGGGCCTGACCTGCCGGATAAAGCACAGACCAGCGCATGAGGGCGCAGACATAGGGGGCAAGGATGCCATTGGGGGTGAAAAGGCCGGGGTGGTCGGCGGCGGCCTGATCCAGCAGGGCGAAATGGTGGCGCATGCGGACGGTGATGATGGCGTGATGCTGGGCGATGGCGGTGTCGGGGACATACTGATCGGGGTAGAACAGCTGGCGCAGGTCGGCGTGGGCGGTGTTGGACAGAAAGAACAGGGTTTTAAGGTAGGGGCCACGGGCCGGGTCATGGGGCGCAGGGCCAAGGGCGTGGGTGTCGGCCAGCCACAGCAGGATGGCGGCGGTTTCGGAGAGGGGGCCATGCGGGGTTTCCAGCGTGGGGATCAGGCCAGCGGGGTTCAGCGTGCGGTAGGCGGGGGTGTCTTGCTGGCGTGTGCTGCGGTCCACAAGGGCCGTGGTATAAGGCAGATGTGCAGACTCCAGCACATAGCGGATGATGACCGAGGCGTTATCAGGGGCGTAATGCAGCACATACATCTGGGGACCGGGGTTTGTTTACCTGACCTTAACCATGCCCGCCTAGCCTGCGGTTTGACAAGGATCAGGAGGTGGAGACATGCGGATCATTCTGGTGGCGTTGATTTGGGCGCTGGCCACGCCGGTGCTGGCGCAAGAGGCGGAACCACCTGCCGAAAAACCGATGCCTGCGGCCTTGGCCGGGGTGCCGGAAACGCTGGCCAAACGGTTGCGGCGGGCACCGGATGATTTTGTGGCGGATGCGGCATCCCTGATCTTGGGCTATGGGCGCGATCAGGGCATCGACCGGGCGGGCATCGCGCAATATGTGGCGGTGGAACGGGCACGGGCGCGGGCCGGGGCCTTGCGGCGGATGTGGGAGGCGGATCTGAACGCGGATGGGGCGGTGACGCAAGTCGAGCTGGGCGTGTTGGTTGCGGCGGCAGAGGCGCGGTACCGGGGGCGCATGATGCTGACGCATGAGGCGGCGGATGGCGATGGCGATGGCACGGTGACGGCGGTGGAAATGCTGGCAAAGGCGAATGTGATGGCTTTGGAGCAATTCTCGGCGGCGGATGAGGAACGGGCGATGGCGATGCTGACATTGGACCTGAACGGGGACGGGACGTTGAGCCTGGACGAGGTGCGCGAGGTGGCGCGGATGATGGGCGAGACGTAGGGGGCGAAATTTGTTCGAGCAAATTTGCAAAATCCGTCGAAGGATTTTGGATTGATGCTGATGTGCTGTGAAGGAGGACAATCGCTGTGCCCTGCGCTATGCCTGACAAGGTAAGGCGCAAGGAAAACTGATGGCAACCATTGCGGCATTTGCGCTGACGGCGTTTCTGGTGGAACTGACGCCGGGGCCGAACATGGCCTATCTGGCACTGGTGGCGGCAACCGAAGGCCGCGCGCGGGGCTATGCTGCGGTGGCGGGCGTGGCCCTGGGGCTGGGCGTAATGGGCGCACTGGCAGCGATGGGGGTGGCCACGCTGATTGCGGCGTCCGCCGTGGTCTATCAGATTTTGCGCTGGGCGGGGGTGGCGTATCTGCTGTGGCTGGCCTGGCAGGGCTGGCGCGGGGCGGAGGCAGGCGAAGACGAGACGGCGGTGGGGTCGCCTTTATCCGTGTGGTTCCGGCGCGGGCTGGTGACCAACCTTTTGAACCCGAAGGCGGCGGTGTTCTATGTGGCGGTGCTGCCGGGATTTTTGCAGCCGGGTGATGGGTTTGGCCCCAGCCTGCTGTTGTCAGCGATCTATGTGGCCATTGCCACGGCGGTCCATGCAATGATTGTCACACTGGCGGGGGCGGCACATGCGATGCTGGCGGACCCTGCGCGCGAAAGGCGGGTGCGGCGGGGGTTGTCGCTGGCGCTGGCCGGTGTGGCGGGATGGTTGGCATACAAGACGTAAGGACCCGATTGCCTCTCGCCCCGCGCGCACTCATTGCTTATACCATGCACGAATGACACGCGTGGAGGTGCCCCATGGCCGCCAATCTTTCCCCCATCGACACGGCCAAATTCGTGGCCGCCAAACGTGCGGTGGAATTTGTCGAGAACGGCATGAAGGTGGGCCTTGGCACGGGGTCAACGGCGGCGTGGATGGTGCGCTGTCTGGGCGAACGGGTGCGCGATGAAGGCTTGCGCATCACGGGCGTGCCGACATCGGCGCGCACGGCACAGCTGGCGCGGCAATGCGGCATCACGATTGCCACGCTGGACGAGGCGAAATGGCTGGACCTGACGATTGACGGGGCAGACGAATTCGACAGCAACCTGACGCTTATCAAGGGTGGCGGGGCGGCACTGTTGCAGGAAAAGATCGTGGCGACGGCGTCGGACCAGATGATCGTGATTGCAGACGTGGCCAAGGAAGTGGCGCAACTGGGGGCGTATCCGCTGCCGGTGGAGGTGATCCCGTTTGGCTGGCAGACGACGAAAGCGCTGATCGAGGAAACGCTGGTCAGCCTTGACGTTTTGGGGCGCGAGTGCAGCCTGCGGATGAACGGGCAAAGCCCGCTGGTGACGGACGAGGCGAATTACATCATTGATCTGCACCTGAAGCGCATCGGCAATGCGCGGCAACTGGCGCTGGTGTTGAACCAAATTCCGGGTGTGGTGGAAAACGGGCTGTTCATCGACATCTGCGATGTGGTGGTGATCGGGCATGCGGATGGCCGGGTCACAGTGCGCGATATCAATGCAGGCACGGCAGAGGACCAGCAGATTGATCTGGTGCCGGGGGATAACATCTTTGCGGACATGGGCGACTAGTGCTAGGGAATCTGCTTGACACGATCACAGAGAACTGGGGCTGGACGGGGCTGAATCCCGTTTCAATCAAGGCAACAAATGAGTTTTGTAATGTGATCGTCGAGGACGTACATGGCGAGATATGGCGGATAGTGCCTGAAGATCTTTCGTGCGAGCGCATCGCAAATAACGCATCGCAGTTCGCAGCGCTCATGGAAGATCCCGACTTTCGACAAGACTGGGAGATGGCAAATCTCGTTGCATTGTCCAGAGAGCGCTGGGGAGTACCAAGCGCGGGACAAGGATTTCAACTTGTCATTCCGTCAGTTCTGGGAGGTGCTTACGTCGCAGAAAATGTCTGCATCGCGCGGGCTGACCAAATCTTATCCCTTGCCGGAGAGATTGCGCAACAAGTGAAGGCACTGCCCGATGGCATGAAGGTGAATCTGAAAGTCACGGATTGACTTGAGATGTTCTCTTCACGGGTCTGGCAATG
>JANNBG010000054.1:0-3859 GCA_031385205.1 Rhodobacterales bacterium | reverse complement strand
CAGCTGTGGAACTGGGTGCAATTCATTGGCGCACCCCAGGCCGAAATGGATGCCTGGCGTGACCGCGATATTCAGGCTGAACTGGCCGCGCTGTCGGGCATGCCGGTCTATGTGCAGAATGACGCCACAGCAGCCTGCGGGGCGGAACTGGTGTTCGGGTCTGGTGAACGCCCGCGCGATTTTCTGTACTTCTACTTTGGCTATTTCATCGGCGGTGGGCTGGTCTTGAACGGCCAGTTGTTCACGGGCCGCACGGGCAATGCGGCAGGTGTGGGGCCGATGCCCGTGCCGGGGCCGGATGGGCGCATGCGGCGGTTGATCGGTGTCGCCTCGATGTCGACGCTGGCGCAAGCGATGGATGCGGCGGGCGAGCCGTCGGATCATCTGTTCGAACAGCATCTTGAATGGCGGGTCAGCGACGGCGTTCTCTCCGCATGGCTGGATGGGGCCGCCGAAGGCTTGGCCAGTGCCATCCTTTCCGCCGCAACCCTGATGGAACTGGAGGCCGTGCTGATCGACGGCTGGTTGCCCAGCGCCATCCGCACCGAGATCACCAACCGCACACGCGCGGCGTTACACCGGCTGGATTTGTCCGGGGTGGAGGCACCCGTCATTCGCGAAGGCACCGTGGGCCCCGAGGCGCGGGCATTGGGTGCGGCGGCCATTCCCTTGTCACAACGTTATCTGATTGACCAGAACGCCGCCGCACGCGAGGGGTGATTGCCCGGCAATGCCTGCTTGACGCCATGCCGCAGGGTTGAAACATAAGGCGCAGTGGCCACATCGGGTGGCAAGCCCGCCATCCGGCAGACCCTTTGAGGCAGCGTGTCCCTAGCCCTGATTACAGCCCTGCCCTTTCTGGGCGCGCTTTTGCCGGGTCTGATGGCCCGCCGGGGCCATGCCGCCATCGCGAGCATCGCGGCGATCGTGACCGCCTGCACGCTGGCCTTGATCGTTTTCCATCTGCCCGACGTGCTGGCAGGCACGGTTGTGCGTGCGCAAATCACATGGCTGCCACAACTGGGCCTGAACGCGCATTTCATGCTGGATGGGTTGGGTTTGCTGTTTGCCCTGCTGATCCTTGGCATGGGATTGCTGGTCATCCTTTTTGCCCGATTTTACCTGTCAGACACTGATACAAAGCCGCAGTTCTACAGCTATCTGTTGCTGTTTCAAGGGGCCATGCTGGGCATCGTTTTGTCTGACAACATCCTGCTTTTGCTGATCTTTTGGGAACTGACCAGCCTGTCCTCATTTCTGCTGATCGGCTATTGGCGCCACCTGCCCGCAGCACGCAATGGTGCGCGCATGGCCCTTGCCGTCACAGGTGCGGGTGGGTTGAGCCTGATTGCGGGTCTGCTGATCCTGGGCAGTATCGCCGGGTCATATGACCTATCCATCATCCTGACCCAAGGTACCGCCATTCAGGCCAGTCCGCTGTATCTGCCCGCGCTGATCCTGATTCTGCTGGGGGCATTCACCAAATCGGCGCAGTTTCCGTTCCACTTCTGGCTGCCCCACGCCATGGCCGCACCCACACCTGTCTCAGCCTATCTGCATTCCGCCACCATGGTCAAGGCCGGCATCTTTCTGCTGGCCCGCCTGTGGCCCGTGCTGTCGGGCACCGAGGCTTGGGTACAGATCGTCACCACTGCCGGCCTGTTGACCATGGCCCTTGGCGCGGTTGTGGCCTTGTTCAAGGATGACCTGAAGGCCGTGCTAGCCTATTCTACCATCAGCCATCTGGGCCTGATAACCATGCTACTAGGTCTGGGCACCAAACCCGCAGCCAGCGCTGCCATCCTGCACATCATCATCCATGCCACCTTCAAGGCCGCCCTCTTCATGGCGGCGGGCATTGTCGATCACGCCACCCATACCCGCGATATGCGCCGCCTTGGCGGCTTGCGCCATGCCATGCCCCTGACCTTTGTCGTCGCCGCTGTGGCAAGTCTTTCCATGGCTGGCCTGCCGCCGCTCAATGGCTTTTTGTCAAAAGAGGCGATGCTGGAACAAGTGGCTCATGCCGGTTGGTTGGGCCTGTCTGTCATTGGCATCACCATGGTATCCGTTGCCTATAGCCTTCGGTTTCTGGTGACCACATTCCTTGGCCCAGTGCGTCACGACCCCGCACACCCCCCGCATGACCCCGGCATCGGTCTTTGGCTGGCACCCGGCATTCTTGCCCTGCTTGTCATTGTCACGGGCCTTGCACCCATGGCCACGCTCGCATGGCTTGTCGATGCGGCAGCTGCTGCCGTCACGGGCGTACCCGTCACCGCAAAGATCGCACTGTGGCATGGGCTGGCCGCACCCGCGTTATGGATGTCACTGGCGGCGTTCGGGGGTGGGCTGGTGCTGCTGGGCGTCTGGCCCGCATTGGCACGGCTATGGTTGGCCACCCGGTTGCCCGACGCAAAGCGCATCTTTGACGCCGTGATGGGCCACCTTGCCGCCCTTGCCCGTGGCCTGACGGACAGGCTGCATGATGGCACCCTGTCGCACGCCATTGCCATTGCCAGCCTGACCATCACCACAACTGCCGTTTATGCCTTTGCGACGGGCACGCACACCCCCGGCCTGCGCAGCGCGACGCCGATGCCTGCAATAGCGCTGGCGGCCTTTATCTTGCTGGTGGCTTCCACCCTCGCGTTGATGCTGCTGCACCACACCCGCTTGCTCGCCCTGATCCTTGTCAGTGTCATAGGCCTGATCGTATCCGTCGGCTTTGCCTATCTGTCCGCACCAGACCTTGCCCTGACCCAGATCACGGTCGAGGTGGTGACCGTGCTGCTCATGCTGATCGCGCTGAACCACCTGCCGCGCACCACACCGCGCGAAAGCCCCCTGTTCCGCCGCCTGTGGCATGCGACTGTGGCCGTGGCGGCGGGGGTCGCCACAGCCACCCTGACCTATGCCCTGCTGATGCGCGATTTTGCCTTTCCGTCTATTTCCGCCTTTCACCTTGCCCAGTCCAAGCCCGGCGCAGGCGGCACGAACGCGGTGAACACCATCATCGTGGATTTCCGGGGCTATGATACCTTTGGCGAGATTATCGTGCTGGGCATCGCCGCCCTTGTGATCTTTGCCCTGACCGACGCGATCCTTGCCCCCGGCCCCGCGAATGACCGGCTGATGGCCAGCAGCCCGCAAGCCCGGCGGGCGGGTGACCGGCACCCGATGATGCTGGTGGTGGCCACGCGCCTGATGCTGCCGCTTGCGATGATGGTGGGGGTCTTCATCTTTTTGCGCGGGCATAATCTGCCGGGTGGCGGGTTTGTGGCCGGGCTGGTCGTGGCGATTGCCTACCTCATGCAATACATGGCCAGCGGCCTTGCATGGGCCGAGGCGCGCCAGCGCATCCCCTATCACGCGCTGGTGGCAATGGGCGTGCTTGTGGCGGGGCTGACCGGCATGGGCGCATGGGCCTTTGGCTTGCCATTCCTGACCTCTGGCTATGATTACATCAGCCTTTGGCCGTTCGAGACTTTTGAACTGGCCACCGCCGCCCTGTTCGATCTTGGGGTTTTTCTGACGGTCTTGGGGGCGGTCATGCTGGCCCTGTGGTCGCTGTCGCGCATCGGGTTGCGGGCGGGCGGGGCGGTTACGACGCAGGCCTTTGACATCGACCCGTCCAAGGGGCCGCTGTGATGGAAGGGGTGCTGGCCCTGACGGTGGGAACACTGGTGGCGGGTGGCATTTACCTGCTGCTGCGCGCGCGCACATTTCCGGTGATCATGGGCCTGTCGCTGCTGTCTTATGCGGTCAACGTGTTCATCTTTGCTGCGGGCCGCGTGGCCGTGGGCCTGCCGCCGATCATCAGCAGCACAGCCACAGGTTACGCCGACCCGCTGCCGCA
>JANNBG010000040.1:0-2347 GCA_031385205.1 Rhodobacterales bacterium | reverse complement strand
GCCCAAACTTCCGCATCTTTACTCAAAAGCGGCTGGACACTTTTTCCCTATGTGGGCGACTAACCCCAACCATCTTGCCCCCTCCCCCTCCCTGCCCTAAACACAACCAACCGCGTTCACCGGAGGCCCCCATGCGTCGCGTCGTCATCACAGGAATGGGCATCGTCTCATCTATCGGCAACACCGTCGCGCAGGTCGAGGCCTCCCTGCGCGCCGGCAAGTCCGGTATCGTCTTTGCCCCGGACTATGCCGAACACGGCTTTCGTTGCCATGTGCATGGCCAGCCCAACATCACGTTTGAAGATCACATCGACAAACGCGATCTGCGCTTTATGGGCGATGGCGCCGCCTATGCCTTCATCTCCATGCAGCAGGCCATCGCCGACAGCGGCCTGACCGACGCCGATGTTTCCAATGACCGCACCGGCCTGATTATGGGCTCCGGCGGCCCCTCCACCAAGGCCTTCTTCCGCGCCCATAACATCGTGCGTGAAAGCGGTGGGCCAAAACGTATCGGCCCGTTCAGCGTGACAAAGGGCATGTCCTCCACCACCTCCGCCTGCCTTGCCACCCCGTTCAAGATCAAGGGCGTCAACTATTCCATCACCTCCGCCTGCTCCACCTCTGCCCATTGCATTGGCAACGGCACCGAACTGATCCAGATGGGCAAGCAGGACATCGTCTTTGCCGGTGGCGGTGAAGAACTCGACTGGACCCTGTCCTGCCTCTTTGATGCCATGACCGCCATGTCCTCAAAATACAACGATACCCCTGCCACGGCATCGCGCACCTATGACGTCACCCGTGACGGCTTTGTCATCGCGGGCGGCGGCGGCGTTGTCGTGCTGGAGGAATTGACCCACGCCCTTGCACGCGGTGCCAAAATCTATGGCGAGGTCACAGGCTATGGCGCCACCTCCGATGGTCACGATATGGTCGCGCCGTCAGGCGAGGGCGGCGAGCGTGCCATGCGGCTGGCCCTCTCGACCCTGCCGCAGGGCCGCAAGGTGGACTACATCAACAGCCACGGCACCAGCACCCAGGTCGGCGATGTGACCGAGGTGGAGGCCATTCGCCGCGTCTTTGGTCGCGGCACCACGCCACCGATTGCCTCGACCAAATCGCTGACCGGCCACGCTTTGGGCGGCGCAGGCGTGTGGGAGGCGATCTATTCCCTTATCATGATGAACAAGGGCTTCATCGCCGCCTCTGCCAACATCACCACGCTCGACCCCGCGCTGGACCCCGGCGAGATTGTCCAAACCCTGCGCGAAAACGTTCAGATCGACTCCGTCCTGTCCAACTCTTTCGGCTTTGGCGGCACCAACGCGACCTTGGTCATGAGCAAGCTGCAAAACTGATTTTACCCAAAGGAATAGTCACATGGCCGATCTGATGAAGGGCAAGCGCGGGCTCATTATGGGTGTCGCAAACGAACGCTCCATCGCCTGGGGCATCGCCTCCGCCATGGCGGCCGAGGGTGCGGCATTGGCCTTCAGCTATCAGGGTGACGCCTTCGGCAAACGCGTGGAACCTCTCGCCGCCTCAGTCGGCTCCGATTTCCTTGTCGATGTCGATGTGATGAACCCCGCATCCATGGACCTCTGCTTTGACACCCTGAAAACCCGCTGGGGCACCCTTGATTTCGTCGTCCACGCCATCGCCTTTTCTGACAAGACCGAACTGACCGGGCGTTTCATCAACACATCCCTCGCCAACTTCACCAACTCCCTCGCCATCTCCTGCTACAGCTTTATCGACGTTGCCCGCCGTGCCGCTGACCTGATGCCCCATGGCGGCACCCTCCTCACCCTGACCTTCCAGGGCTCCAACCGCGTCACCCCCAATTACAACGTCATGGGTGTGGCCAAGGCCGCGCTTGAATCCTCCGTCCGCTACCTTGCCAATGACCTTGGCCCGCAGGGTATCCGCGTCAACGCAGTCTCGCCCGGCCCGATGAAAACCCTCGCCGGTGCTGCCATCGGCGGTGCCCGCGCCACCTTCCGCCATACCGAGGCGAACGCCCCCCTGCGCTCCAACGCCACGCTGGAATCCGTCGGCGGCACCGCCGTCTGGCTCGCCTCCGACTATGGCGCGTTTACAACGGGAGAGGTGGTGCGTGTCGATGGCGGCTATCACGTCCTCGGCATGCCGCAGGCAGAAAACCTCTGATCCGCTTTCTGTCTGCCCAAATACGCATCTTTCCTGCCGCCACCACACAGCGACGTCGCCCGGCAGGGCGGAGGAGCAATCCGGAAAGGGATGGAGCGGGCGGCGGGAATCGAACCCGCGTCTTTAGCTTGGAAGGCTAAGGTCTTACCATTACACAACGCCCGCGCTGCACCCC
>JANNBG010000011.1:0-1931 GCA_031385205.1 Rhodobacterales bacterium | reverse complement strand
TTCGACCTGATCGATGATGCCTTTAACGCCAACCCCGCCAGCATGGCCGCCAGTCTTGATGTGCTGATTGCCGCCACCCCCGAAGATGGCATTGGCCGCATCGGTGCCGGCCGCCGCATCGCGATCTTGGGTGATATGCTGGAACTGGGTCCGATGGAGGCGACCCTGCATGCCGCCATTGCAGGCCATCCGGGAATAGAAAATATCGCCCAAATCCACTGTGTCGGCCCCCGCATGCGCGCCCTGCACGATGTGCTGCCACGCCGCCAAAAGGGCGAATGGGTGGCCACGGCGGGCGAACTCGCATCACACGCCAAAGGCTTGATCGACGCAGGTGATATCGTGCTGGTGAAAGGGTCAAAGGGGTCTTACGTCAACCTTGTGGTGGACGCATTGAAAAAGCTCGCACAGAAAAGATAGGGGCGGGCAGGGTAGGGGATGGTATCATGTTGTATCTGTTGACCGAGTTTTCCGATGGTGGCGGTGCCTTCAACCTGCTGCGCTATCTGACAGTGCGCGCCGGTGGGGCGTTCTTTACCGCGCTGATCTTTGGCTTCATCTTTGGCCAGCCCTTGATAAACCTGTTGCGCATGAAGCAAGGCAAGGGCCAGCCCATCCGCGATGATGGCCCGCAAAACCACTTTGCCAAGGCGGGTACGCCGACGATGGGCGGGTTGCTGATCCTGTCAGCCCTGATGTTTTCCACCCTGCTGTGGGCGAACCTCGCCAATCCCTATGTCTGGATCGTCGTGCTGGTGACACTCGCCTTTGGCCTGATCGGCTTTGCTGATGATTATGCCAAGGTGACGAAGCAGAATACCAAAGGTGTCAGTTCCCGCCTGCGCTTTGGCCTTGGCCTGCTGATTGCGGGCCTTGCCACCTATGCCGCGGCCCAGTTTCACCCGCCCGAATTGGCCAACCAACTGGCCTTTCCGATCTTCAAGGACGTGCTGTTGAACCTTGGCTGGTTCTTTGTGCCTTTCGGCATGATCGTCATCGTCGGGTCCGCCAATGCCGTGAACCTGACGGATGGGTTGGACGGCCTCGCCATTATGCCCGTGATGATCGCCGCAGGGACGCTGGGCATCATCGCCTATGTCGTCGGCAACGCGAATTATACCGAATACTTGGGCGTGCATTTCGTGCCCGGTACGGGCGAGTTGCTGATCTTTACCTCCGCCCTGTTCGGCGGCGGGCTTGGCTTTCTGTGGTACAACGCGCCGCCTGCGGCGGTGTTCATGGGCGACACCGGGTCACTGGCGCTGGGTGGCGCGCTGGGAGCCATCGCGGTGTGTGCGAAACACGAGATCGTGCTGGCCATCGTGGGTGGGCTGTTCGTGGTCGAGGCATTGTCGGTCATTATTCAGGTGGCCTATTTCAAGCGCACCGGCAAACGCGTGTTCCTGATGGCGCCCATCCACCACCATTTCGAAAAGAAGGGCTGGGCCGAACCGCAGATCGTGATCCGGTTCTGGATCATCAGTTTGATCCTCGCGCTGATCGGGCTGGCCACGCTGAAGGTGCGGTGAGGGCTCAAATCAGTTTTGCGTTGGTGTCGTCTATAGTATCAGCCGATGGGAAGAGCTTAACCTTATTCTTATCGATTACTGACTCCAGTTTCTCCTTTAGTTCCGCGTGGTTCGTGAAAAATTGCATATTCATGTGAATATCGAAGTGGATTTTGGTTGGGATGCCCGGCTTCATCACGCTGTTCTGGCTGGCAACGTAGATGATGGGCTTCCCTAGGGCCTCGGCATATCCACATTCGAAGTAACACGACGGCCTTTCATCAGTGAGATCAGCGATCACGAACAGAGAACTTTTGATCTCCTTTTTAATTCGGCTGACTAAGTCTTCCAGCGCCAGTTCACGATCAATCCGAATCGCTACACCGCCAAATTTTGCAATTACAGTCTCTACAACTTCAAAGC
>JANNBG010000005.1:0-3818 GCA_031385205.1 Rhodobacterales bacterium | reverse complement strand
CACAGTATCAAGTAGATTGACTTTAGAAGCTCCTATTGTCAAAGATAAAAGTTCGTTTATTATTGCAGGGCGAAGAACTTATGCAGATATGTTTTTGAAGGCAATACGGCACTGGAAGAAGTCGTCATGGCCATGAAAGTGCGCAATGACATCATGCCCTATCAGACCCGCATTGATACCACCAAAATCATGAACATCTCACGCAAGGTCGCCACCGTGTCCGGCTTTGCCGTGCAGTTCAACAAGGCCATCGTCGGCAAGAACGCCTTCGCGCACGAAAGCGGCATCCATCAGGACGGCATGCTGAAAAACCGCGAAACGTTCGAGGTGATGCGCCCCGAAGACGTGGGCCTGTTGGGCACCTCTCTGCCCCTGGGCAAGCATTCGGGCCGCGCCGCCCTGCGGGCCAAACTGCGCGAACTGGGCTATGATCTGGCCGATAACCAGCTCAACGACGCCTTCGTGCGCTTCAAGGCGCTGGCCGACCGCAAGAAAGAAGTCTTTGACGACGACCTGATTGCGCTTGTGCAGGACAATGCCAGCCACGCAGCCCATGACACCCTGCAAGTCAAACGCCTGCGCGTGGTCTGCGGCACCGAGGGCCCGCAAGAGGCCGAACTGACCCTGTCCATCGACGGCGTGGATCATTCGATTGACGCCACCGGCGACGGCCCGGTCGATGCCGCCTTCAACGCCGTGAAGATGCTGGTCCCGCACCACGCGCGCCTGCAACTCTATCAGGTCAGTGCCGTGACCGAAGGCACCGATGCACAGGCCACCGTGACCGTGCGGGTGGAAGAAGACGGGCGCATCGCCACGGGCCAGTCGGCGGATACGGATACCGTGGTGGCGTCGGTGAAGGCCTATGTGAACGCGCTGAACCGGCTGATTGAGCGGCGCAAAAAGACCGCACCGGATAATGACCGCAAGACAGTAACGTATCACGGAGAGTAGGATGGGCAATCTGCCCATTTTTCCAAAGGGATGGGCAAATTGCCCATCCTACCAGACGAGGGGGCACCCAAATGAACACCGATGACCGCACCGCGACCGTTTCCCGCGTGATGCACGTCCCCGCCACATATATCTTCGCCGCCCATGCCAAGCCCGCACACCTCATGCGATGGTTCGGCCCCGTCGGCTACCCTGTCACACTGTGCGAAACCGACTTCCGCGTCGGCAGCCGTTGGCGCATGGCGATGACAGGCCCCGATGACGTGCAGGGCGCACCCTTTGGCGGCACGTATATGGACATCGTGCCGGACAGCCGCATCGTCTATGACAACCGTTTCGAGGATGACGGCACCAGCATGAACCTGCAAAACGCCGGCACGATGGTGATGACCACCATATTCGAAGAAGAAAACGGGGCCACCACGATCACGGTCACAACCTTGTTCGCGAGTGTGGCCATGAAAGACGACTATCTGGGCGTCGGCATGACCAAAGGTATCCTGTCAGGTTTCGACCAGTTGGAAAATGTGGCGCGCACCTTGCAAACGTAGGATGGGCAATCTGCCCATCACCCATTACAAATCAGTTCCCCCACGTCCGCCCCAAAACCCCCAGCCAATTCTCCACGCAAATCTTCCGCATCAGCCCCTCGCCAAAGCCGTGGCTGACCATCGCCGCCTGCAATGCGGGCAACCCCGTCACATCGCCAATCCCCTTCGGCACCGTCGCCCCGTCGAAGTCAGACCCGAACCCCACCCCATCTTCGCCCAGAATTCCCAGCAGATGGTCCAGATGCCGCATCACCGGCTCCCACCCCATATCCGCGCTTTCCCGCCCATCCGGCCGCAGGAAACACGTCGCAAAGTTCAACCCCACCAAACCCCCGGAATCGCGGATCATCCGCAACTGCCGATCCGTCAGGTTCCGCGATGACGCCGTCACCGCATGCGCATTCGAATGTGTCGCCACCAGCGGCGCATCCGATATCGCCGCCACATCATTGAACCCCACCTCGTTCAGGTGGCTCAAATCCACCAGAATGCGCAAATCATTACACGCCCGCACCAGCCCGCGCCCGGCCTCCGTCAGCCCCGGCCCCGTATCCGGGCCACTGGGAAACCGGAACGGCACCCCATGCCCGAAGACCGTTGGCCTGCTCCACACCGGCCCCAGACTGCGCAAGCCCATCGCGTGGAACAGGTGCAACGCATCGCAAGCCCCATCAATCGCCTCCGCCCCCTCCATATGCATCACACCCGCAATGACGCCTGCGTCCATCGCCGCCCGGATCCCCGCCACATCATGGCACAGCCTGAACGCCCCGCCACTCACCCGCGCCATCCAATGCAAAGTCCCCGCCATTTCCAACGCCACGGCCTGCGATTCCGCCAACCCCAAAGGCGCTGGCAACGGCAGGTCATAGGGCGGATTATCCATTTGCTGCAAAAGATCACCGCCCGTCTCCGGTGACGGCACATAAATCGCAAACAGCCCCCCCGCAAAGCCCCCCGCCTGCATCCGCGGCAGGTCCAGATGCCATTTGCCATCGCCGATCAGCCACAGCTCATCACGTGGCGTCACCGTCTTGTGCAAACGGTACAGGATGTCGTTGTGGCCGTCGAAAACCGGATGTGTCATGCCAGTAGCGTCGCATGCGCCCCGCGCTTTGGCCAGCCGTTTACCATGCGGCACCTCACCTTGACGTTACAAATTCATCACAACCCCTTGCAAAGACGCAAAAACGGGCCTACCCCGCCTTGAATGCGCCCCAATGAGGGCCATGACTGGTTAACGAAGAAAAGCCGTTGAGCGGAGCAGTGAAAATGGCCAAGACCCCCACGACGCCCCCCCAGCAACAGGGCGGGTCAAACACGCCCAGCCAGCAAGCAGGCCAATCCAGCGGCCCGTCGCAGCAACAGGGTGGCAGCACGCAAAAGCCGATCATCCGTGACTGGGCCGCGTTCTAAACCACTTTTCTGATCTGACCTGCCCCGCTAGACTGCGTGGATGTCAGACCCGATCACATCCATTCCCAATCTTGGCCCCGCATCCGAGGCGGCCTTTGGGCGTGCAGGCCTTACGACCGCCACCGAAGTCCGCACGCTGGGCGCCGACGAATGCTACCGCCGCCTGCTCGCCGCTGGCACCAAACCGCATTTCATCGGGTATTATGTGCTGGTGATGGGTTTGCAGGGAAGACCGTGGAACGACTGCAAGGGGCCCGAGAAAGCGGCGCTTCGGGTAAAGTACGACGCGCTCAAGGCGGGGGCGGTGACGGTGCAATCGGAATGGGCCAAGGCGATGGATTTCTTTGGGGTGGTGAGCAGGGGCTGAGGGGGAATAGGTTCCCGTTAGCAGACGCTGTCCATCTGTAGGAAGTTGTGGAGGCCGGAACGGAAAAGGCAGTCTACCCAGATCGACTACAAATGGCCGTTGGCTTTCAGCAGCATACAAAATATAGTATTGAAGATATTCTGCAGTAGCACGGGAGTTACAAATGCGCCGCCACGGCTCTACACCCGACGACTACCTATTCCACAAGGCCGACTGGTTCGCGACTCAGGACGCCTGGAGGAAAGAGCTAGATGCTTCAATCAAGAGCATGAACGGTGACGAGCTTTTGAACACCTCTACTACAGATTTGGCGCAGTACTATGCTTCAAAGTATATGTTTGAGGTGCCAACAATTCACCCTGAAGAAATAGTCGTAGATCAGCGAGAAACGCAGATCGATGTCATCCAAGACCGTAGCCGTTGGATAGACGACCGATCTCGCTCCGTCTTCGTTGCCGGAACATCGGTTGACGTTGAGTTGCCCTTCACTGGCAACAAGACTGGTTTCGAGATTCAACCTACAACGTGGA
>JANNBG010000780.1:0-4862 GCA_031385205.1 Rhodobacterales bacterium | reverse complement strand
CTGGTGTCCAGCAACGTCGCCAACGCCATGACACCGGGCTATGCGCGGCGCGAACTGAACATCGGTGCGCGCGTGCTGGGCGACCAGGGGCAGGGCGTATCCGTCAACGGCGTCGACCGTGTGGTTGACCGGGCGCTGCTGTCGGACCGTCGCATGGCGGATGCTGGCACCGGGCGGCGCGCAACGCTGGCCCGGTTTCAGGCCGGGCTGGAAAGCGCCATTGGTGTACCCGGCAGTGATGCGTCGATGACGGCACGCGTGGCGGCGCTCGAATCCGCGCTGATCGAGGCTGCCAGCCGCCCGGATTCGCAGGCGCGGCTGGCCAATGTGGCCGATGCAGCCATACGCATGACGGATGGGTTCCACGCGATTTCGGCCCATTTGCAACAGGCCCGTACGACGGCGGATCATGCGATTGCCACAGATGTCAGCCTGTTGAACCGGACCCTGTCGCAAGTGGCCGACATGAACATCCAGATCCGCACGGCCACAACATCGGGGCGGGATACATCGGCCCTGATGGACCAGCGGCAGATGTTGGTGAACAAAATCGCCGAAATCGTGCCCGTGCGGGAAATCGCGCGGGAGCATGACCAGATCGCCCTCGTCACGTCGGGTGGGGCCATGCTGCTGGATGGCCGGCCGGGTGAGTTTGGCTTTGCCGGGGTGGGGCAGATCACACCGGATATGACGATTGGGTCCGGCGCGCTGTCGGGGTTGACGCTGAATGGCCGCCCCATGGTGCTGAACGCCCCGCCCGCCCTGCTGGATGGCGGCAGGTTGGCCGCAAACTTTGCCATTCGCGATGACCTTGCCACGGGCGCGCAGGCCGATCTGGATGCCGTTGCGCGGGATGTGGTCGAACGGCTGACGGGCCCCACGGTGGATGCGACGCGTGCGCCGGGTGATCCGGGGTTGCTGACCGATGCGGGGGGCGCGTTTAACCCGTTGAACGAAGTTGGCCTGTCCGAACGTCTGACACTGAATGCCTTTGTCGACCCTGCGCGTGGTGGCCAGTTGTGGCGGTTGCGCGATGGTCTGGGGGCCGTAACGCAGGGGCCACCCGGCAACAGTGGGCTGCTGGGCCGGTTGCAGGGCGCGCTGACAGCGAACCGGCAGCCTGTATCGGGCGCGTTTGACACGGGCACCCGCAGCTTTGCGACGCTGACGGGGGATCTTTTATCCACGACCGCCCGTGCGCGGCTTTCGGCGGATGCGGAACTGAGCTTTGCCCAAGCCAAATCCGATGCGCTGACGGAACTGGAATTGCAGGGTGGCGTGGATACCGATCAAGAAATGCAAAAACTGCTGGTGATCGAAAAGACCTATGCGGCCAACGCCAAGGTGGTGAAAACGGTGGATGAACTGCTGAACCTGTTATTGGGATTATAAGCGATGTCATTGGTATCATTGGGTGATATGGCGCAAACGTTTCTGCAACGCCGGCAGAACATCGACCTGAAGGCGGAAGTGCAAAGACGGTCCATGGAGATGACAACGGGCATTGTGCAGGATGTGGGCCGCCATCTGGCGGGTGATTTTGCGCCGCTTGCGGGTATCGATTCTGCCCTTGCCCGGCTGCAGGGCTTTGGGCGCACGACGTCAGAGGCGGGGCTGTTTACCGGCGCGATGCAAACCGCACTGGCAACGGTGGAGGATGTGGCCACAACGCTGGCCCCTGTGCTGTTTTCGGCGGCGACCTCGGCCAATGTGGGCTCGGTTTCCGCGGCCGCGCGTGAGGCCCGGCAAGGGTTTGAAACCGTGGTCAGCACGCTGAACACCCGGTTGGGCGACCGCGCCTTGTTTGCCGGGATGGAAACGGCCAAGGCGCCTTTGGTGGATTCCGACACGCTTTTTACGCAGATGGAGGCGGCTTTGACCGGCGCGCTGACGCTGGGCGATGTGGAAACGGCACTGGATACCTGGTTCAGTGATCCGCTTGGCTTTATGACGCAGGCCTATCAAGGCGGGGCGGCCTTGGCCGATCTGCCGATCGGGCCGGGGCAGGCCGCAAGGATTGATGTCACGGCGGCGGACCCCGCGATCCGGCAAACGCTGAAGGGCTTTGCGATGGCGGCGCTGCTGGACCGTGGCCTGTTCGCGGGCCAGCCACAAACGCGCGTGCAACTGATGCGCCGCGCGGGCGAGGTGCTGGCCGAAGGCGCATCAGGCCGCGCGGAACTTGCGGGGCAGTTGGGCACGACCGAGGGGCAGATTGCAGCAGCGGCCACGCGGAATACTGCGGAAGTGTCGGCGCTGGAGATTGCGCGCAACGGTTTGGTCAGTGTGGACCCCTATGAGGCGGCCACCAAACTGGAAGCGGCGCAAAGCCAGCTTGAGGCGCTTTATACCGTCACCGCGCGCCTGTCGCGCCTCAGCCTTGTGGATTTCCTGCGATGATCAAAGCGTTTCTGATGGTGTGGTGCATGGCGACCCCGGTGTTGGCGGGGCCGATCCGCCTGAAAGATCTGGTGGAATTTGATGGCGTGCGGGGCAATGACCTTGTGGGGTACGGCCTTGTGGTGGGCCTGAACGGCACAGGCGATGGGTTGCGCAATGCGCCGTTTACCGAAGAAATCATGTCGAATCTGCTGGAACGGCTTGGCGTGAACGTGGCGGGCGAGGAATTCCGGCCCAAGAACGTGGCGGCGGTGTTTGTGACGGCGGCTTTGCCACCCTTTGCGCGGGCGGGCGGGAAGGTTGATGTGACGGTGTCGGCGATTGGCGATGCGAAAAGCCTGTTGGGTGGCACGTTGGTGATGACGCCACTGAACGGGGCGGATGGGCAGATTTACGCGGTGGCGCAGGGCACGATCATCGCAGGCGGCGTGTCGGTCGAGGGGGATGCGGCGAAAGTGACGCAAGGTGTGCCAACGGCGGGGTCGATCCCGCAAGGGGCGCGGGTGGAGCGGGAGGTGGAGTTTGACTTTACCACGCTGCAATCCATCCGCCTTGGCCTGCGGCAACCGGATTTTACCACGGCAGCGCGGATCGAGACGGCAATTAACCGGGCTTACGGGCGCGATGTGGCGGTGATGCTGGATGCGGGCACGGTGGCGCTGGATTTGGCGGGTGCGGGCGGGACACCGGCGCATGTGATTGCGCAGGTGGAAAATCTGGTGGTGGAGCCGGAAACGCGGGCGCGGGTGGTGGTGGACCAGCGGTCAGGCACGATTGTGATGGGCGAGGATGTGCGGATCAGCCGGGTGGCGGTGGCGCAGGGCAGTCTGACCTTGCGGGTGGAAGAGGCCCCGGTGGCGGTGCAACCGAACCCCTTTGCTGCGGGTGAGACGATTGTATTGCCACGGTCGGCGGTGGGGATCGATCAGGGGCAGGGCACGGGGATGGCGGAATTGCAGGCAGGCACGAACCTGTCGGAGATTGTGGCGGGCCTGAATGCGCTGGGTGTGGCGCCGCATGACATGATCGACATCTTGAAAAGCATCAATGCGGCGGGAGCGTTGCATGCGGAGTTTGTGGTGAATTGAGGTGTGGCCTCCTCCGCCCTGTCGGGCGACGTCGGGATTTGGAGATCACCTTGTGGCGTCGCATGATGGGCACTCATTCAGAAATAGCTGCGCACCAGTGCACCTGATATCAAGCTCCACCCATCTGCCACCACAAAGAACGCGAGCTTGAAGGGCAGGGATACCACGGCGGGCGGCACCATCATCATACCCATGGACATGAGGACGGCAGCCACGACGAGGTCGATGATGAGGAATGGCAGGAAGATCAGAAAGCCAATTTCGAAGGCCCTTTGTACTTCACTCAGCAGGAAGGACGGCACCAGCAGCGACAAGGGTGAATCCACGGGTGGCAATACCTCGCCCGGGCGCAGGGCCTGCAAGGCGGCGAAGGTATCGGCATCCATCCGGGCGGCCATGAAGACGCGGAACGGGGCCATGGTGGCGGTAAAGGCGGTGGGCACATCGACGGTGCCCTGCGACAGCGGTTCCAAGCCCCGCACCCAGGCCTCGGTAAAGACCGGGTCCATCACGAACCACGTCAGGAACATTGCAAGGCTGACGATCAGCATGTTGGGGGGGGACTGTTGCAAGCCGATGGCCTGCCGCAGGATTGACAGAACGGTGACGATAAAAGGAAAACACGTCACCATGACGGCCAAACCGGGCACGAGGCTAAGAACGGTGATGAGCAGCAGCAGCTGCACCGACCGCCCGGCCAGCGTGCCATTATCGCCAAGGTTGATGCTGATGTCCTGGGCATGGGCCGGGGCTGCCAGCACCACCAGCAAAAGGAGCAGCCACCTCACAGCCCGGACCGCAGATTGGCCACTTCCGTCAGGCGCACGGCCAGTTGGCCGGCTTGATCGCCGTCCAGTTCCTGCAACTCGCCGCGCGCGATAAGTCTGTCACCCACAAACAGCTCTACCGGGTCATCGACGCGGCGGTCGAGTGTCAGAACGGCGTCTTTGCCCAGTCGCAACAGATCGGCGACCAAGGGCCGGGCTTTGCCGACGGAAATTGTCACTTCGATCGGCACTTGCGAAAATGGGTTGATATCGGCGCGGTCATCCATAGCGGCGGTCCTGTTCTGAGAGTTCGAAAAAGCCGCGAATGGCGGCGGTGATATCGGCAGTGGCGCGGTCAAGGTCGATCAGCGTTTCGGCGGCGGTGGATTTCAGATAGACTTGCCCTTCGCCCAAGTTGCGGTCCTCAACCAGTGTCACGGGCAGGCCGGGGACGAGCGTCAGCAAGGCCTCCACCGCGTCACGCGCGCGGGGGTGCAGCAGGATGGTGATGGGGGCATCGGTCAGCGATTCCGCCATCGGCATGATCCGGTCCAGCACCATGGGGGCCAGTGAGGCGCGGGCGACATCGGGCAACAGTTTGCCGACC
>JANNBG010000779.1:0-3828 GCA_031385205.1 Rhodobacterales bacterium | reverse complement strand
ACACGCGGTTTGGTGAGGTGCCGATCCTTCTGTTGCTGGGGGGACTCGGACTTGGTTTGATTGTGACACGCCGCCCAATGGTTGCTTGACGCCCTTAGGGGGTGCAGATAATCAGCCACATTCACCGCGCACAACGGCTTCCTGACGTGACGCGGGTTCACAAACGGAGCACGTCCCCACCATGTCACGCAAGAATTATGTCTTTACGTCTGAATCCGTGTCGGAGGGGCACCCGGACAAGGTCTGTGACCGGGTATCGGATGCCATTCTGGATGCCTTCCTGACGGAAGATGCGCATGCGCGGGTGGCGTGTGAAACCTTTGCCACCACAAACCGTGTGGTTGTGGGCGGCGAGGTGGGGTTGTCGTCAACGGCGGCAACCGATGCGATGATGGCGCGGGTGGACGGGATCGTGCGCGAGTGTGTGCGCGACATTGGGTACGAACAGGACGAGTTTCATTGGAACACGCTGCAGGTGCACAACTATTTGCACGCGCAATCGGCGCATATTGCGCAGGGCGTGGACCGGGATGGGGCGGGCGATCAGGGCATCATGTTCGGCTATGCCTGCCGCGAGACGCCGGAACTGATGCCAGCGCCGGTGCAATATGCGCATGCGATTTTGCGGCGGCTGACGGAAGTGCGCAAATCGGGGGCAGAACCGACACTGCGGCCGGATGCGAAATCGCAACTGTCGCTGCGGTATGAGGACGGGATGCCGGTGGAGGTGACGTCGATCGTGCTGTCGACGCAGCACGCTTTGGAGAGCCAGACTTCGGCAGATATTCGGGCGATTGTGGAGCCACATATTCGCAGCGTTTTGCCGTCGGGCTGGATTACCGAAGCCACGGAATGGTGGGTGAACCCGACGGGCACCTTTGTGATTGGCGGACCGGACGGCGATGCGGGCCTGACGGGGCGCAAGATCATCGTGGATACTTATGGCGGGGCGGCACCGCATGGCGGGGGCGCGTTCAGCGGCAAGGATCCGACCAAGGTGGACCGGTCAGCGGCCTATGCGGCGCGGTATCTGGCGAAGAACGTGGTCGCGGCGGGGCTGGCAGATCGGTGTACGTTGCAGGTATCCTATGCCATCGGGGTGGCGAAACCTTTGTCGATCTATGTGGATACGCATGGCACGGGCGTGGTGGACGAGGCGCAGATCGAGCGGGCGGTGGCCGAAGTGATGGACCTGACGCCACGGGGCATCAGGACGCATTTGGGGCTGAACAAGCCGATCTATGCGCGCACGAGTGCCTATGGGCATTTCGGGCGGGCACCGGACGCAGATGGTGGATTTTCGTGGGAGCGGACGGATTTGATTGAGGCGCTGAAGAAGGCGGTTTGACGCAGGGCTGCTCTTCCGCCCTGGCGGGCGACATCGCGATGTGGGGAATAGGATGGGAACGGGGTCGCCTCCTGCCGCATTTGCGGCCTGTAGTGTTGAAATCATGGTCACTGACTATGCGGTGTCACTGGCGTTCTGGTGCGATGTGCTGGGGTTTGCGCCAGCCTATACGCGGCCTGTGCAAAAGTTCGCCTACTTGCAGCGCGCGGATGGGGCGCAGATGATGCTGTATGAACGCGATGGCGATTGGGAAACGGGGCCGATGGACGTGCCGTTTGGCCGTGGGGCGGTGATACAGGTTTCGGTGCAGGATGTTGAGGCGTTGGCGGCGCATGTGGCGGCCAAGGGCGTGGCGTTTTATGTGGGTCTGCGGGAAAAGTGGCGGGATTGGGGGGATTGTCTGGGGGGCCAGCGCGAATTTCTGGTGCAAGACCCGGATGGCTATCTGGTGATGGTGTCGCAGAAAATTGGGGTGCGGCATGAGTGACATTCCAGCGGGCGAGCGGCGCAATTTCTATGGGCGTATCCGTGGCAAGACGTTGCGCAATAGCCAGAAGGGCTATCTGGCGGATGATCTGGGGCCGTTATCTTTGCCACATGTGACGCGGGAGGATAATCCGGGGCGCGATAAGTTGGATGTGGCGGGGTTCTCGGGGGGGCGGCCCTTGTGGCTGGAAGTGGGCTTTGGCGGGGGCGAGCATCTGGTGGCGATGGCGGCGGCAAATCCGGATGTGTTTATGCTGGGGTGTGAGCCGTTTGTGAACGGGATTGCAATGCTGTTGGGCAAGGTGCGGGCCGCTGATCTGGACAATCTGTTGATCCATCCGGGGGATGTGCGGGATGTGTTTGAGGTGCTGCCTGCGGGATGCGTGGCAAAGGCGTTTCTGAATTACCCGGACCCGTGGCCAAAGGCGCGGCATCATCGGCGCAGGTTCGTGACGCCGGAGTATCTGGGTGGTCTGGCGCGGGTGATGGCGCCGAGGGCAGAGTTCCGGGTGGCAACGGATATACCGGATTATGTGCGGCAAACCTTGGAAGAAGTGCCGCAGGCGGGGTTTGATCTGGTGGCGCATTCGGGTGAGGCTTGGGCAGATTGGGTCAGCACGCGGTACGAGCAAAAGGCGCTGCGCGAGGGGCGGAGCCCGGATTATGTGACTTTTGTCCGGGCTGCTCCTCTGCCCTAGCGGGCAACGTCGCGCGGTTCTGGACCGTGCTTGATGCTTGGGCTATCAGGCCTGCAAGAACCAAGGAGCCGATATGTCAAATAGCCCAGCCCAACCGATGACCGCACATAAATCCGGGCCTTTGTCGGGCACGGCAGAGGTGCCGGGGGATAAATCCATCAGTCACCGGGCGCTGATCTTTGGGGCGATGGCGGTGGGTGAGACGAAGGTGACGGGCCTTTTGGAAGGGCAGGACGTGCTGGATACGGCGCGCGCGATGCGGGCATTTGGGGCAGAGGTGGTGCAGCATGGCCCCGGTGCGTGGTCGGTGCACGGTGTGGGCGTGGGCGGGTTTGCGGAGCCTGCGGATGTGATCGACTGCGGTAATTCGGGCACGGGAGTGCGGCTGATCATGGGGACGATGGCAACATCGCCGATGACGGTGACGTTCACGGGGGACGCGTCGTTGCGCAAACGCCCGATGGGGCGGGTGACGGAGCCGTTGGCGCTGTTTGGTACGCAAGCCTATGGGCGCAAGGGTGGGCGGTTGCCGATGACGGTGGTGGGGGCGGCCAACCCAGTACCCGTGCGGTATGCGATGACGGTGGCGAGTGCGCAGGTGAAATCGGCGGTGTTGCTGGCGGGGCTGAATGCGCCGGGTGAGACGGTGGTGATTGAGCGGGAGCCGACGCGGGACCATTCGGAGCGGATGCTGTTGGGCTTTGGGGCATCGTTGACGGTGGAAAAGACGGTTGAGGGGAATGTGATTACGCTGCAGGGCCAGCCGGAGTTGCGACCGCAAACGGTGGCGGTGCCGCGTGACCCATCGAGTGCGGCGTTCCCGGTGTGCGCGGCGCTGATCGTGCCCGGATCGAACATTTTTGTGCCGGGGGTCAGCCAGAACCTGACGCGGAATGGCATTTATCTGACATTGGTGGAAATGGGCGCGGATATCACGTTTGAGAATGGGCGCGTTGAGGGCGGCGAGCCTGTGGCGGATTTACGGGTGAAATTCTCGGATTTGAAGGGTGTGGAGGTGCCGCCAGAGCGGGCACCTTCAATGATTGATGAATACCCGATCCTGTCGGTGGTGGCATCGTTTGCGACGGGGCGGACGGTGATGCGGGGGGTGAAGGAGCTGCGGGTCAAGGAATCCGACCGGATCGACGCGATGGCGCGGGGCCTTGAGGCTTGCGGGGTGAGGATTGAGGAGGATGAAGATACCTTGATCGTTCACGGTATGGGGGCGGGTGGCGTGCCCGGAGGGGCGACTTGTGCCACCCATATTGATCACAGGATTGCGATGTCTTTTCTGGT
>JANNBG010000258.1:0-2491 GCA_031385205.1 Rhodobacterales bacterium | reverse complement strand
CATCCCCCGGATCGCGCAGTTGCGGACGCCACAAAAAGTGCAGCTCACAGGGCGCGACGGTTCCAGCCACATCAGTCAGGAATACATCAATCTCGGCACGGGTGATCCCGGCGTCCAGAAGTAAGTCGGCCCGGTTCAGCACATCTTCATACTCGTAAAACAAGGGGACTGAACAACACCACCGAAACCGTCCACGAAACCCGGCGATGAGCAAGGGATTGCTGGCCCCAGTTTTGCTGCGCACTCCGGCCACCAAAACGTTCGTATCCAGCACAAACCGCATAGCGTCATATGTAGCGTAACGCTATATATAGCGCAAGATGACACGACCGTCTTTTGCGGATAGCCACAACCCCTCACCTACCCCCCAACCGCCCGTCGTGCTATGGCCCGCCCACACCCGAACGGAGCCGCCTTTGCCGCCGACCCAGACCCCAGATGCCCATCGCACGGCGACGCTGTTCCTCGCCGCACTCGCCCTCTATTTCGCCGCGCACACAGCGCTGCGCGCACTGGCCGGTGGTGGGTTGGAGGTGGACGAGGCGGAAATGCTGGTGCTCGCGCGCGGCTGGCACCTGGGGTATGGGCCGCAATTGCCGCTGTATAACTGGTTGCAGGTGGCCGCATTCGATCTGTTCGGGCACACCGCCTTTGCCCTTGCCGCCTTGAAAAACCTTGTGCTGTTCACCGCCATGGCCCTGCTGTTCACCGGCCTGCGACGGGTGGTGCCGGTAACGCTGGCCATCGCCGCCACGCTGTCCTTCGCCCTGATCCCCAATATTGTATGGGAGTTTCAGCGCGCCTCGACCCATTCCATTGCGCTGCTGGCCACCGTCACCGCCACCATTGCCGCCGTGCTGGCTGTGGTGGACCCGGCCCGGCGGGCGGGATGGGGCACAGGTGTCGCGCTGGGGCTGGCCATGGGGTTGGGCGGGCTGGCCAAGTTCAACTCTTGGCTGGTGCCGGTGTCTTTGGGTATTGCGGTGATGTCTGATCCAAGCCTGCGCGCGCGGGTGCGCATGGGGCCGGTGCTGGGGGCCGTCGTTGTGACCATGCTGATCGTGGCAGTGCCTTATACTTGGGTCTGGCAGCATCCGGGGGTGGCCTTGGCGTCCACGGCAAAGTTGTATCAGGCGGATGGCAATGCGTTGCTGGGCGTTGGCCGTGCGGTGGGGGGCTTTGCACTGGGGGCTGTGCCGCTGGCCGTGGCGGCATTGGCGTTTCGTGGGACAGGTGCTGTGCCCTGGCCCGCCACGCTGCTGCTGCGCGCGGCGGGGATTGGGTTTATGCTGACGCTGACCGGCATCATTTTGGGTGGCGTCACAGTGGTGCAGGCGCGCTGGCTGGTGCCGATCTATGCGCTGCTGGGCCCCGGTGTGATGATCTGGGCTGTGCGTGCGGCGGGGCCTTTGGGGTTGCGGCGGCTGATGGGTGTCACAGTGGCGATTGGCGTGCTGACGCTGGGCGGGATGGCCAACCTGCGCCTGCACGGCAAAACGACGGGCGGCATTGACTGGGCCCCTTTGGCCGAGGAGGTGATGGCCCTGACGCAAGGCGTGGTGCCCGTGCTCGCGGATGACCATGTGGGCGGTAATCTGATTTATCAACAGCCTGAGATGAGGGTGATTTCGCCTGATGGCAGAGGGGCCGCCCTTGCGCCTGCACGCGTGCTGCTGGTCTGGAAGGGCGATGTCATGCCCGACCCTGCAGAGGCGCTTGCCGCGCGTGGGTTACAGGTGACGGGCCGGATTGTCGTTGAGAATCAAGGCCAGCGCGCCCTTGGTTATCGGGCGGCAGCGGGGGCTACGTTTCCTGTGGGCTGGGCGCTGATTGCGACGGATGCGCCGTAAGGCGGCGGTCATCGGGGCGGACCCTTTCGGCTAACCGTTCCAGCCCCGGTACCAGTCCACAAACCGCTGCACGCCTGTCTGCAGGTCTGTGCGTGGCAAGGCCCCCACGAGGGCCGTCACGAGGCTTGCATCCGCCCATGTGGCAGGCACATCGCCCGGCTGCATGGGCAGCAGGTTTTGGATGGCTTTGCGCCCCAATGCGCCTTCGATTGCGGTGATGAAATCCTGCAGCGCCACGGGTGCGCCGTTGCCGATATTGACCACGCGGAAGGGGGCGACGGGGGAGAGGCTGTCGGTGTTTCCGATGGGTTCGGTGCCCGGAATGGCGTCGATCAGGCGCAGGATGCCGGTGACGAGGTCATCGACATAGGTAAAGTCGCGCCGCATATCCCCATGATTATACACATCAATTGGTGCGCCCTGGGTGATCGCCTGCACGAATTTGAACAGCGCCATATCGGGCCTGCCCCAGGGGCCATAGACGGTGAAAAACCGGAACATGGTGGTGGGGATTTGGTAGAGATGGGCATAGGAATGCGCCATCGCCTCATTGGCGATTTTGGTCGCGGCGCAAAGCCATCCAAAACCTGCTGCCCATGCAGCCGGGCGATGTGCCTGCCACATGGGCGGATGCAAGCCTC
>JANNBG010000757.1:0-4941 GCA_031385205.1 Rhodobacterales bacterium | reverse complement strand
GGCCGGGGGAGAGGTGTTGATCCAAGACCGAAAGGCCCAAAGATGAGCACGCGTCTGCAAAAGGGTGGTCGGCTGATCGACCGCAGCACACCGCTGGATTTTACCTTCAACGGCCGTGCGATGCGCGGGTACCTCGGCGATACGCTGGCGGCCAGCCTGCTGGCGAATGACCAGATGCTGGTGGGGCGCAGCTTCAAGTATCACCGGCCACGCGGCATCGTGGCTGCGGGGGCAGAGGAGCCGAACGCGCTGGTCAACCTCGGGTCCGGTGCGCGGCTGGAGCCGAACCAGCGCGCGACGACGACCGAGATGTTTGCAGGACTTGAGGCAGCGTCACAGAACCACTGGCCATCGCTGGAATACGACGTCGGCGTGGTGAACAACTATGCGGCACGCGTCCTGCCTGCGGGGTTTTATTACAAGACGTTCATCCACCCGCGCAGCTTTTGGAAACATGTGTTCGAGCCGATCATCCGGCAATCGGCGGGTCTGGGGCGCGCACCCAAAGACCGCGATGCGGACCGGTATGAGCAGGTCTATGCGTTTTGCGATGTGCTGGTGGTGGGGGGCGGTGTGGCGGGCCTGACGGCGGCACTGGACGCGGGCAAAGCGGGCAAACGGGTGATCCTGCTGGAACAGACGCCGCACTGGGGCGGGCGCGCGCCGGTGGATGAGGGCGCGGATGTGAGCGCGATGGTGGCCGCGTTGACGGCGATGGACAACGTGACGTTGCGCACGCGCACCACGGCGGCGGGGGTGTATGACCACGGCTATGTGCTGGCGGATGAACGCGTGGCGGACCATACGCCGGGTGACGGGCGGCCAAAGCAGCGGCTGTGGCGCATTCGGGCGGGGCATATTATCACGGCGACGGGAGCGATTGAACGGCCCTTGGCTTTCGCGGGCAACGATGTGCCGGGGGTGATGCTGGCCTCGGCGGTGCGCGATTATGTGGTGAATTATGCGGTATCGCCGGGTGACCGCACGGTGATTGTGACGAATAATGATGATGCGTATCGCACGGCGATTGCGCTGCATGCGGCTGGGTTGCAGGCGATTGTGCTGGATGCGCGCAGCGTGGCGGATGGCGCGTTGCCAGGCCAAGCGCGGGCGTTGGGTATTCGGGTCGATACCGGGCGTGGCATTGCAAAGGTCAAGGGCGGCAAGCGCGTGACGGGTGTGCAGGTCTGCGATCAGGCGGGTGAAGGGGCGGTGATTGACGAGATCATCTGCGAATGCGTGGCGATGTCGGGCGGGTGGTCACCCGTGGTGCATCTGTGGTCGCATTGTGGGGGGAAGCTTTCGTGGGATGATACGATTTCGGCGTTTGTGCCGGATGCGGCGCGCCCGCCAGTGAACCATGACGGGGCGGCGATGGTTTCGGTTGTGGGGGCTGCGGCAGGTGATCTGGGTGCGGTGGAGCCGGTTTGGGTGATGCCGCAGGGGGCACCATTGGCGTTGCGGGCGAAGATGTGGCTGGATTATCAGAACGATGTGAAGGTGAGCGACGTGCAGCTTGCGGCGCGTGAGGGGTACGAGTCGGTTGAACACACGAAACGCTATACGACGCTGGGCATGGCGACGGATCAAGGAAAGTTGAGCAATATCAACGGTCTGGCGGTTTTAGCTGAGAGTTTACATGAAGCGATCCCACACGTCGGCACCACCACATTCCGGCCGCCTTATACGCCTGTAACCTTGGGCACTTTGGCAGGCGAGGCGCGGGGGGATATCTTTCAACCCTTGCGCCGCACGCCGATGCACGCATGGCATGAGGCGCAAGGGGCCTATTTCGAACCCGTGGGTCTGTGGCGCAGGCCCTATACGTTCCCGCGTGAAGGCGAGACGCATACGCAATCGGTGCATCGCGAGGTGATTAACACGCGCAGCAATGTGGGGCTGCTGGATGCGTCGACGCTTGGCAAGATCATCGTCAAAGGGCCGGATGCGGGGCGGTTTCTGGATATGCTGTACACCGGCGTGATGAGCACGCTGCCGGTGGGCAAGTGCCGCTATGGGCTGATGTGCAACGAGCAGGGGTTCCTGAGCGATGATGGTGTGGTGGCGCGGATTTCCGAAGACACATGGCTGTGCCATACGACTTCTGGGGGGGCTGACCGCATCCATGCCTGGATGGAGGATTGGCTGCAATGCGAATGGTGGGACTGGCAGGTTTATGCGACCAATGTGACGGAGCAGTATGCGCAGGTGGCGGTTGTTGGCCCCAAAGCGCGCGCGGTGCTGGAGGCGTTGGGCGGAATGGATGTTTCGCGCGAAACGTTGCCGTTCATGGGCTTTGCGGATGGCACATTGGGCGGGTTCCCGGTCAGGGCGTATCGGATCAGTTTCTCGGGCGAATTGTCCTATGAGATCGCGGTTCCAGCAAGCCATGGGGCGGCGTTCTGGGATGCTTGTCTGGCTGTAGGCGAAGGTCTTGGCGTGATGCCCTATGGCACAGAAGCCCTGCACATCATGCGGGCGGAAAAGGGCTTTATCATGATCGGCGATGAAACCGATGGCACGGTCATTCCGCAGGATCTGGGGCTGGGCTGGGCGATCTCGAAGAAAAAGGCGGATTATCTGGGCAAACGCGGGCAGGAGAGGGCGTTCCTTGCAAGTGCGGACCGCTGGCGATTGGTTGGGTTGGAGACGCTGGATGGATCGGTGATCCCGGACGGGTCTTATGCGGTGGCGGATGGGGTGAATGACAATGGGCAACGCAATACGCAAGGGCGTGTGACATCAACCTATTACAGCCCGACGTTAAAGCGTGGCATCGCGATGGGGCTGGTGCTGCACGGGCCCGACCGGATGGGCGAAGTGCTGCAGTTTACGCGTATCGGCGGGGAGCCTGTGGCGGCGCGCATCGTGGATGCGGTGGCCTATGACAAGGATGGGGAGAAACAGAATGTCTGATGCGGTCAGTGCTTTGGGCCATGTGTCTTTCGACGGCTTTGCCACGATCCGCGAAATCGGACCGCTGGGGATGATATCCTTGCGTTGCAAGCATGATGTGAAAGCCTTGCCACGCGCGATTAAGACAGCAGTGGGCGTAGCGATGCCTGCAGAGCGCAGGATTGTGCGGGATGGGGCATGGGCAGCGGGCTGGATGTCGCCGGATGAGGTGCTGCTGGTGCTGCCCTACGACCAGGTGGGTAAGACCTTGGTTGGGTTGGAGAAATCCCTGGCAGGCGAACATCACCTTGCGGTGGATGTGTCGGACGCGCGCGCGGTGTTTCGGGTTGAGGGGGCAAAGGTCGGCCAGGTTTTGATGAAGCTGGCACCCGTCGATCTGGCCGCCATGGCCCCGGACGAGCTGCGCCGCACGCGCATGGCACAGGTGGCGGCGGCGTTCTGGGCAGCGGATGGGGGGTATACTGTTGTGGGTTTCCGGTCTGTGGCGGGTTATGTGATGGGATTGTTGACGCATGCGGCGCAACCGGGCGCGGAATTGCATCTTTCTTGACACCGCTTAGGGCGTAGGATCAACTCTTGCTATCGCATCGTCCTCACCGGAGTTTTCATCTTGCGTCACCTGTTGAACGGCTGCTTTGCGGCCCTGTTGTCGTCTGCCCCCCTGGCTGTGCACGCTTCTGATGTTTACGATTGCACGATCCGGCAGGATGCGGCGAATGGCAACTGGATCGCAAGCCAGATCATCGCGGATTACGATGCGGCCAAGGGTGAGGTCGTGATCTTCGACCCGATCATCAAGCATTTCGCAGGGGCACCCCTGGCAGGCAAAGTAGAGGCAGCCAATGACAAGCGACTGACCTTTACCTGGCGGCTGAACGATGCGGAAAGCCGGGTGGGGGAGGATGTGAATTTCATCTACCGCCTGACCATTATCAAAAAAAACAACAACGCATCGGTGGTGGCGCAGGCGCTGAACTATGCGGGTCCATTCTCGGCCAGCGGGAAATGCAAGCTCGTGTCGAAATAGGTGCCGTGGCCTGCATGCTTGCGGGTCTTCCAGTTGGGAGAGGTGATGCCAGCGGTGTGGGGGCGGAAACCAGCGGAATGATGTGAGGGTGGGGAACCTTTTGGCGGTCTGACACTTGACCTTGGTGGCGGGGCAGTTCTTAACTCGCCTATCATCACACACCAGTCAACAGGAGCCTCGCATGGCCTTTACCCTTCCCGATCTGCCCTATGCCCATGACGCGCTGGCAGCCCATGGCATGTCTGCCGAGACGTTTGAGTATCACCATGACATCCATCACAAGGCCTATGTTGACAACGGCAACAAGCTGATTGCGGGCACGGAGTGGGAGAGCAAAACGGTCGAAGAGATCGTGGTGGGCACCTATAACGCGACAACGGTGGCGCAGAATGGGATTTTCAACAATGCGAGCCAGCACTGGAACCATGCGCTGTTCTGGACGGTGATGGGCACGGGCGGCAAGGTGATGCCAGGGGCGCTGGAGACGGCTTTGGTTGCGGCGTTCGGGTCAGTGGCGAAATTCAAGGAAGATTTCGCTGCGGCAGGTGCAGGGCAGTTCGGGTCGGGCTGGGCGTGGCTGGTGAAAGACGCAAATGGGGCGCTGAAGGTGACCAAGACGGAAAACGGGGTGAATCCCTTGTGCTTTGGCCAGACGGCGCTGTTGGGCTGCGATGTGTGGGAACATTCCTACTACATCGATTTCCGGAACAAACGCCCGGCGTATCTGACCAATTTCCTGGAGAAGCTGGTGGATTGGGAAGCGGTCGCAGCAAGGATGTAGGCGGGCTGCACCTCCGCCCTTAGGTGTCTGATGTGGGATGTGACTTGCGCCTGGCTGCGGTTTTGGCGCGGGGCGGGGCATCTGTGCGCGGTTCCGCCACCGGGGAGGCGCCCCGGCGCGCGCGTAGCCGCGTCGCGCGCATGGCGGGGCCTGCTTTCATCCGTGTCTCGGGGTTTGGGGGCAGCGCCCGCAACCTGTCAGCCGCCCCCCCCTCTCA
>JANNBG010000756.1:0-3048 GCA_031385205.1 Rhodobacterales bacterium | reverse complement strand
TTTCGCCAAAAGGATGGCCATATGTCCACGCCCGTGGGCGTGCATTCCCCCATTCCGCCCGCAGCCTTTGCCAAACGCGTTACAGAATGGCACCGCAGGCTGGCCCATTGCGATTTTGCCTGCGGTGCCATTCTGTAACGCGTTTGGCAAAGGCTGCGGGCGGAATGGGGGAATGCACGCCCACGGGCGTGGACATATGGCCATCCTTTTGGCGAAAGCGCACGATGCCGCCATAGCAGGCGCGGGTCAGAAACAGGAAATCGGCGCCATTGGGGGCGGCGTTATAGCTGGCCTTGATGTCCTCATAGGCGGCGATGCGGTCACCGGCCTGAAAGCGGTGCCAGCGGTCAGCATACCAGCGGATCAGGGTTTCAGGATCACGCGAAAGGGTCTGCCAGATGGCGATCAGCGGGGCAAAAACATCAGCGCCACGCCCGCGCTGCGGGGCAAGGCTGGCCATGACGCCGCCTGCGCCAAGGAAGGGTTCGTGATAGGCGTTATGGGCGGGAAATTCGGCGGTGATCAGATGGGCGACCTTTTGTTTGCTGCCGACCCATTTGAGCAATTGCGATCTGAAAGGGGTACAGGGCACGGACGCTCCCAAGTTTTCGTGGCGCGCCTTCCAAGGCCACCGACTGCGTGACAGGGTGGCAGTGTCATCAGCATAGCTGTGCCGTAACAGGATGCAATGCGCGACCTACAGCGGATTGAAACAGGCCAGCGCGTGGCCATCCGGTTCTGCCCTCAAAGCAGGCACTTCTCTGCGGCACCGGTCCAGCGCATTGGGGCAGCGCGCGGCAAAGGCGCAACCTTTGGGCAGGTTGAAGGGGGATGGGATTTCGCCGACCAAAGGGGCCAGCATGCGGCGGCGGGTCGGATCGGGGGCAAAGGTGCTGGCCATCAGGGCGGCGGTATAAGGGTGGCGCGGGGGCGTGGCAGGGGTGGGCAGGTCTTCGACAACGGCCCCCAGATACATCACGACAATCCGGTCACAGAAATAGCGCACCAGCCCAAGGTCGTGGCTGATGAACAGATAGGTCAGCCCGCGCCGGACCCGCAGGTCGGACAAGAGGGCAATGATCTGCGCCTGAATCGACACATCGAGCGACGCTGTGGGTTCATCCAGCACCACAAAGTCAGGTTCCGTGGCCAAAGCGCGGGCAATGCCCACACGCTGGCGCTGACCACCCGACATCTGGTGCGGATAACTTGCGGCGGCATTGCCGGGCAGGCCGACCTGATCGAGCAGATCGGCGATGCGCGCGGGCGTAACGGGTTGGCCCTGCACGGCAAAGGGTTCGTGCAACACATCAGCGACGGTATAGCGCGGGTCGAGCGAGGCATAGGGGTCTTGAAAGACCATGCCCATCTTGCGACGCAGGCGGCGCAAATCACGCGGTGACAGGCTGGCCAGATCAACGCCCTGAAACGCCACATGCCCCTCGGTGGGCGCAATCAGCCGCAGGGCCAGCCGGGCAAGGGTGGATTTGCCACAGCCGCTTTCACCCACCACGCCGACAACGGTGCCTTTGGCGATGTGCAGGCTGACATCGCGCACGGCAGTCATGCTGCGCGCGGGCGAGAGCCAACCACCGGGCGAGGTAAAGCTGCGGGTGAGTGCGTGGAAGGAAACGAGCGGGGCATCGGTCATGCGGCACCACCGGGAAAATGACAGGCAACCATGCCGCCATTGACGGGTCGCAAAGGCGGCACGTCGGTCTTGCAAATGGCCTGTGCTGATGGGCAGCGCGAATGAAACCGGCAGCCCGCAGGATACTGCGCCACACCGGGCACAGCGCCCGCAATGCCGGTCAAAGTACCGGGGGCCATGGCATCACGCGGGATGCAGGCGATCAGCGCAGTGGTATAGGGATGCGCGGGGGCGGCAAACAGCGCATGCACCGGCTGCGCCTCGGCCAGTCTGCCGCCGTACAGAACGGCGACATGGGTCGCGACCTGCGCTACCACGCCCATGTCATGCGTGATGAGGATCAGCCCAAGGCCGCGCGTCTGCACAAGATCGGCCAGAAGATGCACGATCTGCGCCTGCACGGTCACATCCAGCGCGGTTGTCGGCTCATCCGCCACGATCAGATCAGGCGCACCGACCAGGGCCATGGCGATGACGATGCGCTGCTTCATGCCGCCTGACAGTTGATGCGGATAGGATTGGCAGATCGCAGCCGCATCGGGGATGCGTAACTGGGTCAGCGTCGCAACACTGCGCGCGCGGGCGGCGCGGGCGTCAAGGCCCAGATGGATGCGCGACATCACATCAATCTGCGGGCCAATGCGTTGCACAGGGTCCAGCGCCGTCATCGGGTTTTGGGTGATAAAGGCGATACGTTTGCCGCGATAGCTGCGCAGGCGCGCCTCCGGCAGGGTGGTCAGATCGGTGCCGTCAAAGGTGATGCTGCCTGTCAGCACGCGCCCGCCGATCAGGGGCAAAAGGCCCATCACGGCCAAGGCGGTCAGGGATTTTCCCGACCCGCTTTCACCAACCAGCGCCAGAATCTGGCCGCGGTCCACGGAAAAGCTGATCCCGTCGAGGGGTTGCACCATGCCGATGCCGACGGACAGGTTTTCAACGGATAGCAGCGTCATGCGGCACGCATTCGGCTGCGGATATCCAGCGCGCGGATCAGCGCATCGCCAAACAGGTTGATCGCGATGACGGTGATGGCGACGGCCAGTCCGGGGAACAGGATGATCCAGGGGGCCTTGAACAGTTGCGCTGTGCCCGATGACATCATGCCACCCCAGCTGGGCGTGGGCGGCTGCGCGCCAAGGCCAAAGAAGCCCAGCGTCGCCTCCAGAATGATGGCGTCGCCGGTGGCCAGCATGGCGGACACCAGCACGGGGGCCAGCGCATTGGGGATCAGATGGCGCAGCAGGATATGCGCATCGGTGGCACCCAGGCTGCGTGACGCCTCGATATACGTCTCGCCCTTGATGGCCATGATCTGGGCGCGGGTCAGGCGGGTGAACTGGGCCAGATAGGCCACACCGATGGCCACCAGCGTGCCGGTGACACCGGGGCCGATGATG
>JANNBG010000661.1:0-1747 GCA_031385205.1 Rhodobacterales bacterium | reverse complement strand
CCATCCAGGTTGTCCGCCGCACTGCCGCCCGTCAGCGTGTCATTTCCTGCCCCGCCAAAAGCCCCGCCCGTCATGCGCCCCAAAAGCCCGGCATAGGTATCCGTGCCCCCTCCCAGATCGACGCTGCCGCGCATCAGCCCGTCATTTGTAACCCGGTCCGTGCCATCGCCCAACAGCACATCGCCCACGACCGTGCCCAGATTGCGCAAGGTATCGGCCCCCGTGTTGCCCGTGATCGCCACGCCGCCCGCCACGACATCCAACCGGATCATGCCTTCGTTCAGGATGTTCATGTCCGACAGTCCCATGGTGTTGGCGATGCACACAACCGTCCCTGCCAAGGTGCCCGTGTTCACGATATTCGCCACCTGCACCCCGATCGACAGCGCCTGATTGCCGCCCGTGATGGTGCCGCTGTTCGTGATGCGCCCCGAAGACGGCACCACGCTGCTGCTTTCCTGCATGTTGATCGCCAGGAAGTTGCCGGTGATCGTGCCTGCGTTGGTCAGGATGGCGGTGCTTGAAACGTTCATGGTAACGGCAATGCCACCGGCGCAGACAAGATGCCCTGTGGCCGTGTTTTGCACTGATGCATCATTGCCGCTGGTCAAGACAGCGTTGCCGACGGCCGAGACCGTGGCGCTGTTGATGATCCGCCCTGCGTCGCCATCGATGACCAGTCCGTCGAACCCCGACACATGGCCTGCATTGCGGATGATGGCCGACACGCCGTCGACCTTGATGGCCGCAACCCGCCCGAAAACCGTGCCATCATTGGAAATCTGGGCATTAGAGCCCGTGGCCTGTAACCCCGTCGTCTGCGACTGAACCTGCCCGATGTTTGCAATGCGTGCATTGCCACCGATGACTGCGACACCATCGCCGGTGGTCAGGATCGTGCCTGCGTTCGCGACGAAGGCACTTCCGCCGACGACAGTGATGCCGTCATCGGTCGAGTTGATTTGCCCCGCGTTGTTGATGTTGGCCGTCTCGCCAGTATACAGCACGGCCACGGATGTCGCGCGCAGGTTGCCGTCATTGGTGATGAACCCGTTTGTGCCCGTCACGCTGATGGCATTGGTTTGGCCAAAGATCGACCCGTCGTTCAGAATGCGCGCAGTATCACCCGTCACCAGCACACCCACCTGCCGGGCCGAGATGTGGCCTGCGTTGTCGATGGTGTTCGATGACCCGGCCATCTGGATGCCATTGCCCACTGTGCTGGTCACACTGCCCGTTGGCCCGATCATCACGCGGCTGTTGTTAATGCCCGTTGCCGCACCTGTGCTTGTACCGATCAGGGTGATCGCCCCAGTGTTGGCCGTAGCATTGTCAACGGCCCCGTCGATGATGACAGACATCTGGTTGGCCGTGCTGGCCGCATTGCCAATCGCCGCAACGGCATTTGTAATGCGCAGGCCATTGGCCAGATAAATCGTGTCGGATGCGGCAAGAAGCTGGGCAGTCGTCAAATTGGTGGTAGGGACAATATAGGCCATGGCGATGCTCCGATGCTGAAATATCAGGGCAGGCTAGCACCGGTCCTGATTTTCGCAAAATGGAATTGCCGTTGGGGCAGGGCCCTCGTCAGAACACAAAGTCCGCCGCCGTAATCACCGGCTTGTTTACCAGCAGCAGCGCCCATTCTGCCGCCGCATCGCCGTCCGTGCTGCCCGTCAAAAGACCCGTGGCCTGCACATAGCGCACCTGACCCGCCGCTGTGAAGGCGGCATTGCCGATGAAGCTG
>JANNBG010000767.1:0-5700 GCA_031385205.1 Rhodobacterales bacterium | reverse complement strand
TCCAACAATCTGCGCGGGTCACTGTTCATGGTCGTCGCAATGGCGACCTTTACGCTGAACGATGCTTGCATGAAGGCGATCACGGCGGATGTCCCTTTGTTTCAGGCGATTGCGATGCGCGGGGTGCTGACGGTGCTGCTGCTGGGCGTTTTGGTCTGGGCGACTGCAGGTGGTCAATTCACGCTGCAGGGGCGTGATGCGCGGGCGGCGGGTGTGCGGGCGGTGGCCGAAGTGCTGGCGACGATCACATTTATCGCGGCGCTGATGCATATGCCCTTGGCGAACCTGAGTGCGATTTTTCAGGCGCTGCCCTTTGTGGTGACGCTGGCGGCGGCAGTGTTTTTTGGCGACCGGATCGGGTGGCGGCGAATGACGGCCATTGTGATCGGGTTTGTCGGTGTCATGCTGATTGTGCGGCCGGGGACGGCGGGGTTTGATATGTGGTCATTGATGGCCTTGGCGTCCGTCGCAACCGCTGCAGCGCGCGACCTTGCGACGCGGGAGTTATCGGCAGGTGCGCCATCGGTGACAGTGGCATTCTGGACAGCGGCACTGCTGACAGTGATGTCGGTGGTGGTTGTGTTGGGGCAGGGGTGGCAGGCCCCTGCGCGGCGCGATCTGTGGCTGATCCCGGTGGCAGCTTTTTGTGTGGTGCTGGGCTATCTGTTCATCATCAAGGCGGTGCGGGTGGGTGATATCGGGTTCATCGCGCCCTTTCGTTATACGGCGCTGATCTGGGCGCTTGGTCTGGGCTGGGTGATGTTTGGCACCTGGCCGGATGGGTTGACCCTGCTGGGGGGGGCCATCGTGATTGCAACAGGCGCATTCACGCTGTATCGGGGCCGGAAATTGGCCCAAACGACGACAGGGGCTGTATCGCCCTAGCGGCGTGCGGTAACAGGAAGTCTTGAAATCTGGGCAGGCAGTCTGGCACATCATATGTATGCATTTTCGGTCGTCATTCCCGCGCGCAACGAGCGGGATAACATCATCAGTCTTCTGGACGAGATCGAGGTGGCTTTGCGGCCGCTGGGTGCGCATGAGGTGATCGTGGTGGATGACGGGTCAACGGATGGCTTGGCAGATGTGCTGCGGGCGCGGATGGCGGTGGCACCGCATGTGCGGGCGCTGCGGAACGCGGTTTCGGGCGGGCAAAGTGCGGCGGTGCATTCGGGGGTGCTGGCGGCATTGGCGCCGGTGATTTGCACGCTGGATGGTGACGGGCAGAACCCGCCTGCGGATTTGCCGCGGCTGTTGGCGCCGTTGCTGTCAGGGGATGCAAGTGTGGGCTTGGTGGCGGGGCAGCGGGTGAAGCGGAATGACACGCTGTCAAAACGGTTGGCGTCCCGCTTTGCAAATGCGCTGCGGTCGTGGCTGTTAAAGGATGGGACGCGGGATACGGGCTGCGGGCTCAAGGCGTTTCGGCGGGATGCGTTTCTGGCCCTGCCGTATTTCGACCATATGCACCGGTATTTGCCAGCTTTGTTCGCGCGGGATAACTGGCAGGTGGTGCTGGTGGATGTAGGGCACCGGGGGCGTGGGGCGGGGCGGTCAAATTACAGCAACCTGCAACGGGGTTTGGTGGGGCTGGTGGACCTGCCGGGGGTGATGTGGCTGATCCGGCGGCGCAAGAAGCAGCGCCCGGTGCCGGTTGATCCGAAGGGGTAAGGCGATGCAAACGATCATGAGCCTGTTTGGCACGAAGACGGCGGGCGACACGCTGTGGCTGGTGGTGGGGCTGCTGGGGCAGTTGATGTTTACGGCGCGGTTCATCGTGCAGTGGTTTGCATCGGAAAAGGCAGGTCGGTCGGTGGTGCCGGTGGCATTCTGGTATTTCTCGATCTTTGGTGGGTTGATCGTGCTGGCCTACGGCATTCACAAGCTGGAGCCGGTGATTATTCTAGGGCAATTGCCGGGGGTGGTGATCTATTCGCGCAATCTTTGGCTGATCCACCGGGAAAAGCAGATTGCAGGTATCTGACACATCCGGATGGGTGCGCCCGGCGTTGGCGATTGTCGGGGCCATTACGGTGGTGCGTCTGGTGCTGCTGGCGTTCAACCGGACGGACCTGTTTGTTGATGAAAGCCAGTACTGGCTGTGGGGCCAGCATTTTGCCTTTGGCTATTATTCCAAACCACCGCTGATTGCCTGGGTGATTGGCGGCGTGACTTGGGCGGCGGGCAGTGATGCGGCGTTCTGGGTGCGCATGCCGGGGGCGGTGTTTCACGGGGTGACAGCGTTGATCCTGGGGGCACTGGGGCAGCGCGTGCTGGGGGGGCGTGCGGGGCTGTGGGTGGCGGCGTGCTATGTGACGCTGCCGTTTGTAGTGGTGGGCAGTCTGACGATGTCAACGGATACGATCATGGCTCCGTTCTTTGCAGGGGCGCTGTATGCGCATGCGCGGCTGGTGGGCGGGGGGCGGTGGCAGTGGGCGGTGATGGCCGGGGCGCTGGCGGGCATGGCGTTTCTGGCGAAATACGCCGGGGTGTATTTTCTGTTGGGGGTGGGGTTGGGGGCGCTGCTGATGCCTGCGCTGCGCATCCGGTGGCGGGATGCGGGGTTGATGCTGCTGGCGTTCGCGGTGGTGATTGCGCCGAACATCCTGTGGAACATGGGGCACGGCATGACGACGGCGGTGCATACGATGGATAATGTGGGGTGGCTGCAGGGGGGCAGGGGGCTGAATTTTGGGCATCTGTTGACGTTTGCTGGCAGCCAGTTTGCGGTGTTTGGGCCGGTGATGTTTGCGGCGCTGATCTGGGCGGGGGTGCGGCCGCGGTTATGGGTATTTGTGTGGCCGGTGCTGCTGTTGATCTGCGGGCAGGCGCTGGTGCGGAATGCCTATGCGAATTGGGCGGTGGCGGCGTATTTTGCGGGGACGGTGGTGGCGGTGGGGGTGTTGATGCAGCGGCCCCGTTGGCTGGGGGCGTCTTTGGTGGTGAACGGGGTGGTGGCGCTGGTGGTGCCCGTGTTGACGCTGATGCCGGAAGTGACACTGGGGCGGGATGCGCCGGTGTTGGAGAGGTATTTGGGGCGGGCTGCATTGAGTGAGGCGGTGCTGGCGGCATCCCGCGCGGCGGGCGGGGTGCCTGTGGTGGCGGACAAGCGGGACGTGCTGGCTGACCTGTTTTATACGGGGCGGGATGCGGGGATTGCGATCTATGCGCAAAGGCCCGTGGGACGGCCCGCAAATCATTATGAACAGACGTATCCGATGCCGATGGGATTGCGCGGGCAGGTCTTGTTGGTAACGGCGACGCCGCCGACATGCGAGTGGGGCAAGGTGGTGCTGCAGCCGGACCTGTCTGGGGGCACTTATGCGGGGGATGGGCTGGTGGGGTATCTGGTGGATGCGGGGTGCCTTGATGCAACGCCCTGATGCGGGGCGGGCCATTCCCCTTCTGCTGGGCACAATCGTGGTGACGTTTGGCGTCTTTGCGATGGTGCCGGGGCTTGATCTGTGGGTCAGCGGGCTGTTTTACCGGGGGCAAGACCGGTTTGTTCTGACGGATGTATGGCTGGCGGATGCGATGCGTTCGGTCATGTGGACTGCGTCAGACTTGGCGGCAGGTCTGGCAATCGCAGGTCTGCTGGCATCCGTGGCGCTGCGCCGCGCGATCTTGCGCCTGCCGTGCCGCAGATGGGTGTTTCTGGCGCTGCTGTTCGCGACGGGCCCCGGCCTGCTGGTGAATGGTCTGCTGAAACGCTATTGGGGCCGTGCGCGCCCAGGGGATGTGACGGAATTTGGCGGTCTGCGGCACTTTACGCCACCGCATCAGTGGACCGACCAGTGTGCCGCGAATTGTTCGTTTGTGTCGGGCGAAATGGCAGGGGCCGTGGCCTTGATGGTGATGATCCTTGTTATTCTGTGGCATTGGCGGGATCGGGTATCGCGCGCGGCTATGCGTGTCATCACAACCGTCGCGTTTGCCTTTCCACTGCTGACGGGCGCACAGCGTATTGCATCAGGCCGGCACTTTCTGTCTGATGTCGTGCTGTCGGCACTGTTCGTTCTGCTGATCGCGCAGGTTCTGGCTTGGCTGTTGTTTCCACGCGCGAAAAGCAGATGATGCGGCGGGGTTGCGTGTGTTGACAACCCCGGCGACTCCCCCTATACGCCCGCCATCCGGCATCGCCTGAAAAGGTTGAGGCAGGTCATCATCGAACTGAAGTGGTCATGATCCGGGCCGTAAGACCCCGATCCTCTGGAATTCCACCGCTGCGCCCCCGCGATGGGGACGTTTGCGGTTTTTGCGTTTGCGGACGCGCAAGTGCGACTGAAATGTGCCTCACCGGTGGGGCGGAATGAAATGGTAACGAAGGGCTGAACCTGATGCCGACGATCCAACAGCTTATCCGCAAACCGCGGGAGCCGAACGTGCGAAAGTCCAAGTCGCAACACTTGGAATCCTGCCCGCAAAAGCGCGGCGTTTGCACGCGTGTCTACACGACCACCCCGAAAAAGCCGAACTCGGCGATGCGGAAAGTGGCGAAGGTCCGTCTGACCAACAGCTTTGAAGTGATTTGCTATATCCCCGGCGAAAAGCACAACTTGCAGGAACATTCGGTTGTTCTGATCCGCGGCGGCCGTATCAAAGACCTTCCCGGTGTGCGTTACCACATCCTGCGCGGCGTTCTGGATACCCAGGGCGTCAAAGATCGTCGTCAGCGTCGTTCGAAATACGGCGCAAAGCGTCCGAAGTGAGGGTTTAAGATATGTCTCGTCGTCACGCCGCCGAAAAGCGCGATATCCTGCCGGATGCCAAGTATGGTGACCGGATTCTGACAAAGTTCATGAACAACCTGATGCTGGACGGCAAAAAGTCCGTGGCAGAAGGCATCGTTTATGGCGCGCTGGAGCGGGTACAGACCCGGCTAAAGCGTGAACCGATCCAGGCGTTCCATGAGGCGCTGGACAACGTGAAGCCGTCGGTCGAGGTGCGTTCGCGCCGCGTGGGTGGTGCGACGTATCAGGTGCCGGTCGAAGTGCGCACGGAGCGCCGTGAGGCGCTGGCCATCCGGTGGCTCATCATCGCGGCGCGCAAGCGCAACGAGAACACGATGGAAGAACGTCTGGCAGCCGAATTGGCCGACGCCTGCAACAACCGTGGGACTGCCGTGAAAAAGCGGGAAGACACCCACAAGATGGCCGACGCAAACAAAGCGTTCAGCCATTACCGCTGGTAACGAAATTCTGACCTGAGGCAGCCCCATGGCACGCGAATACCCCCTGACCCGCTACCGGAACTTTGGCATCATTGCCCATATCGACGCGGGTAAAACCACGACGACCGAGCGGATTCTGTTCTACACAGGCAAATCACACAAGATCGGTGAGGTGCATGATGGCGCCGCAACGATGGACTGGATGGAGCAGGAGCAGGAGCGGGGCATTACGATCACCTCGGCTGCGACGACCACGTTCTGGGAGCGCACGATTGATCCGAACCTGGAGCATGCACGCGCCGACAAGTACCGTTTCAACATCATCGACACACCCGGCCACGTTGACTTTACGATTGAAGTTGAACGCTCGCTGGCGGTGTTGGATGGGGCTGTGGTGCTGCTTGACGGTAATGCTGGGGTCGAGCCGCAGACCGAAACGGTGTGGCGTCAGGCTGACCGTTACAAGGTGCCGCGGATCGTGTTCGTCAACAAGATGGACAAGACGGGCGCGGATTTCTTTAACTGCGTGCGGA
>JANNBG010000747.1:0-3979 GCA_031385205.1 Rhodobacterales bacterium | reverse complement strand
CGAAAACGTCGCTGGCTCGCTCAAGGCCGATTCGATCACAGGTGATGGCGCAGCGAACCTGTTGTTCGGCGATGTGGGGAACGACACGTTGTCAGGCGGTGAAGGCAATGACACGCTTGTCGGCGAGTCTGGTGCCGACGTTATGATCGGCGGCAACGGTAACGATACCTTCGTCGTTGAAGACAAGACCGATACCGTCGACGAACTGATCGCGTTTGGAACGGATACGGTCCGGTCAAGCATCACCTTCAACCTGAACAATACGACTGCTGTCAAAGGCAGTGTCGAAAACCTGACGCTGACGGGCAAACTGGACATCAACGGCACGGGAAACGCACTGAACAACCTTTTGATCGGCAACAGCGGCGACAATCGGATGACTGGCCTCGCCGGGGCCGACACGATGCGCGGCGGGGCGGGCGACGACACCTACATCGTCGATCAAGCCGGTGATGTGGTGGATGAAGCGGCGTCAGGTTCCAGCGGCTTTGATTTGGTCAGATCGCTGGGGTCATTCAGCCTTTCGGGTGCGAATGTCCGTGGGTCCATCGAAAATCTCGACTTGCTGGAGGGTGGAAACGTCAACGGCGCAGGCAACGGCCTGAACAACGTCATCGACGGCAATACCAAGATTAACGACCTGATGGGCCTGGGCGGCAATGACGTGCTGACCGGGTTCAGGGGGGCCGATACTTTCGTGTTCAGTGCCGCCCTGAACGCCGCAACCAACGTCGACACGATCACCGACTTTAGCGTGATCGACGACACGATCCGTCTGGAAAACGCGTTCATGACGGCCCTGTCCACCGGGAAACTTGGCGCTGCGGCCTTTCACATCGGCACCAGTGCCGCCGATGCGTCGGACCGGATCGTTTACAACAGTGCCAATGGGGCCTTGTCCTATGATGCTGACGGGACGGGTGCCGGGGCGGCGGTCAAGTTTGCCCAACTTGATGCAGGCTTGCTGCTGACCAACGCCGATTTCCTGATCGTGTGAACCCAAGCAGGGCCGCACCATGGTGTGCGGCCTTGTGCATTGCAAAAGGAAACATCATGTCAATGATCGCATTACATAGCAATCCCACCTCCGCCCTGCGCCTGTTCCAGCACCCCAATCCGGCAGCTGCCCTTGGCCTTGCCGTCAGTCATCTGATGACCAAACCCGCCTTCGCCCGGTTGCCCTTTGGCGCGTGGTCGCGCGTGATGGTGGGCCAGATCAACCGCAAACACTATCACCTCGCCTTTGATCACAACGGGCGCACCGTGGGATTTCTGGGCTGGGCCATCACGGATGCGATCACGGCAGAATCGTGGCTGGGTGGGTGGGGTGACCCGGCGGGCGCAGACACCGGCGATTGCATCATCATCAACGCGTGGTCCGCCGATACGCCTGCCGTCAATCGGCTGCTGCTGGACGCAGGCCGCACGGCCGCGGCGGGCCACCGTCTGGTCTATTTCAAACGCCACTACCCTGACGGCAGGACGCGCAACGGCAGGTTGCCAGTCTCAGCGTTTCTGCAAGGCAAGCGCCCTGCCTCACAGCAAAAGAAAATCGCATGACCGCGCAGATCCAGACCACCACCATCCACAACGCCTCATACGGCGAGACCTCTATCTTTCCGGCCCGGCAGGACGCCCCCAACATGGCGCCATTTACGGGGCAGCTTGACCCCGGCAGATCGGGTGGCGGCAATACGCTGGCGCATGTGCATCCACTGGCGGATGAGACGACTACCGTGCTGATCGGGTTGCGTTGATGACCCACCGATAGAACTCTGCAGATAAGATGCCGCCACGCAATAAATGTGGGTGTGGTGTCACGGATCAGGCGGGGGGCCCCTGTCGAAGATCTGGCGAATCTCGCCCGCCACGGTATCGATGATGGCATTGATCGCCGCCTCAGCCCCGTCCGCGTCACCCCTCCCGATGGCGTCGGAAAGATCGCGGTGCATCGGAAAGGATGCAAGGCCAAACGCATTGCGGCTGAACGGGGCGTCATTCGACCGCTCGAAGGCGTTGTCCAGATGGACCAGAAGTTGGCCGAACAGCGGGTTGCCGGTCGCGTCGCTGATCGCGCCATGAAAGGCCCAATCGGCGCCACGATAGGGCAAACCCGCATCCACGATGGCCAGCAGCCTTTCACACAGCGCCGCAATGCCGGCGCGTTGCCCGGCAGTCGCGAGCATCGCCGCACGGCGTACCGTGCCGGTTTCCAAGACGCGCCGCACCTCCAGCAGACGCAACAGCGCCTCACCCTCTAACCGGATCAGGGTGGGCAGGGGCCCGTGCGAGGCCTGCACGCGGGCGGTCAGATATGTGCCATCACCCCGCCTGCGCCGAATAATCCCCAGGCCCTCCCACCGGTTCATCGCCTCGCGGATGGTGGACCGGCCCACACCCAAGGTTTTGGCAAGCGCCACTTCGGGGGGGAGACGGTCGCCAATGCCAAGACCTGCGCCCTCAATCATGGCGACCAGTGCATCCTGCACCGCGATGCCCTTCGTGGGGGCATCAAGGGGGGGCAGATGGCTGAGGGCCCGGTTGCGTTTCATGCAGGGTTGGTGATTTTGGGCAGGATGCTGGCCAGTGCCCGCACAAGTTCATCCATCTGGCTTTGCGTGTTGTACCCCTGCGCCGAGACACGGACGATGGAGTGGCCCTGCCAGTCAAAGCAGGGGATTTCGATGCCATGGTCGTTGAGCAGCGCCAGTTTCAGCACCATGGGGTCGCAGCGCGGGACAGGCATAGCGGCCATCTGGGGGGCGCAGAATTCCGGGGCGGACAGGGGCGGCAGCCGCGTAAAGGCGGCCACCCGTGCTGCCGTGTCCTGCACAAGGTCACGACAGCGGGCGGCGACCGTGTCCCAACCGTGCTGGGCGCGAAAGGCAATCGCATCGGGCACGCACAACCAGGCGGAGGGGTCGCGGGTGCCCTGCACCTCCAGCGCGTCGATGAAGGGGGTGTTGCCAAAGGGGCCGGCCTGCGCGTCTGCGGTCCAGCCATGGCTGATGATCAGGGGGTTGATGGTGGCTTGGAGTGCGGGGCGGACATAGAGGAAGGCAGACCCTTTGGGGGCCATCAGCCATTTGTGGCAGTTGCCGGCGTAGTAATCGGCATCCAGCGCGGTCAGGTCCAACGGGATATGCCCCGGCGTATGCGCGCCGTCGATGACCGTTGTTATGCCGCGCCTGCGGGCGTGGGCGATAATCGCTTCGATGGGGAAGACCAAGGCCGTGGCGGATGTGATGTGGCTGAGGAACAGGACACGCGTTTTGGGGGTGATGCCGGACAGTAAGGCGTCGGTGAAGGCTTGGGCATCGGTCAGGGGCAAGGGGATGGTAACTGGTACGACCTTGGCGCCGGTGCGGCGGGCGACATAGGCCCATGTCTTGTCCATCGCCGCATATTCGTGATCCGTCGTCAGGATTTCGTCGCCGGGTTGCAGCGACAGTGCTTGCGCGACGATGTTCAGCCCTTCGGTAGCATTCTTCAGCCCGACGATGTCATCTGCGGCCACCCTCAACTGCCCCGCCATCGCCACACGCGCATCGCGCATCCACGCAGACAGGCCCCGCGCGGGGTCCAGAAACGCCACGGGCTGACGCTCCAGTTGCAACTGCCACGCCTGATAGCGCGCGAACACCGGGCGCGGGCAGGCACCGTATGACCCGTGGTTCAGGAAGGTGACGGCAGGGTCCAGCAAGAACAGGGAGGCGAGGTTATCCATTCAACGCCCCTTCAGCGTGGGGTCAAGCGCATCACGCAACCCATCACCGAACAGGGTGGTGGCGAGCACGGTGACGGCAAGGGCTGCGGTGGGGTAGACGGCAAGGTGCCAGTAGAAATACATGAAATTCATGCCCGTGTTGATCATCTGGCCCCAGCTTGGCGTGGGCGGCGGCACGCCGATGCCGAGGAAAGACAGTGACGCCTCCAGCATCATGGCCAAGGGAATGGCCAGCACAAAGCCCACGATGAT
>JANNBG010000720.1:0-1614 GCA_031385205.1 Rhodobacterales bacterium | reverse complement strand
GGTGAACACGCCGATTGCGGTGCTGGTGGAGGCGGGCGAAAAGGTGACGGACGCGCCAAAAGCGGCGGTTGTGGCGGTGGCGGCTGCGGCGGGTGAGGCCCCGGCAGTGGTGGCGGCGGTCGCTGCAGCCCCGGTGGCGGTGGTATCGAAGGCGTCACCGGACTGGCCGGAAGGCACGCCGATGAAGACGATGACAGTGCGCGAGGCGCTTCGCGAGGCGATGGCCGAGGAAATGCGGCGCGATCCGAACGTGTTTCTGATGGGCGAAGAGGTGGGCGAGTACCAAGGGGCCTACAAGATTTCGCAAGGCTTGCTCGATGAATTCGGGCCGAAACGCATCGTGGATACGCCGATCACAGAGCATGGCTTTGCGGGGATTGCGGTGGGGGCGTCGTGGGGGGGATTGCGGCCGATTGTAGAGTTCATGACATTTAACTTTGCGATGCAAGCCATTGATCATCTGATTAATTCGGCGGCAAAGACCAACTATATGTCAGGCGGGCAGATGGGCGCACCAATGGTGTTCCGGGGGCCGAATGGGGCTGCGGCACGGGTTGGGGCCCAGCATTCACAGGACTACGCGGCCTGGTATGCGATGGTGCCGGGGCTGCGCGTGGTGATGCCGTATTCCGCATCAGACGTGAAGGGTCTGATGAAAACGGCGATCCGGGATAATAACCCGGTGATCTTCCTTGAGAATGAAATCCTGTATGGGAAATCGTTCGAGGTGCCGGTGCTGGACGATTTTACCATCCCCTTCGGCAAGGCGCGCATCTGGCGCGAAGGCACGGATGTAACGATTGTCAGCTTTAGCATCGGGATGGTGCATGCGCTGGCAGCGGCGGAAAAGCTGGCGGCAGAGGGGATTTCTGCGGAGGTGATTGACCTGCGCACCCTGCGGCCCATCGACTATGACACGGTGCTGGCATCGGTGATGAAGACGAACCGTTGCGTGACGGTGGAGGAAGGCTGGCCGGTGGGGGCGATTGGCAACCATCTGGGGGCGGTCATCATGCGGGATGCGTTCGATTATCTGGACGCGCCGGTGCTGAACTGCACGGGGAAAGACGTGCCGATGCCCTATGCGGCGAACCTTGAAAAGCACGCGCTGATCACGGTGGATGAGATTGTGGCGACGGTGAAATCCGTCTGCTATCGGTGAGGTGACGATATGGCGATTGAAATCCTGATGCCTGCGCTGTCCCCGACGATGGAAGAGGGGACGCTGGCGAAATGGCTGGTGAAAGAGGGGGATGTGGTCAAGTCGGGCCAAATCCTCGCGGAGATCGAGACGGACAAGGCGACGATGGAGTTTGAGGCGGTCGATGAAGGGACCGTGGGCAAGCTGCTGGTGGCCGAGGGGACTGCGGGCGTAAAGGTCAACACGCCGATTGCAGTGCTGGTGGAGGATGGGGAAAGTGCCGATGCGCGGCCTGCGGCAAAGGCGGCTGTCGTTGCGCCTGTTGCAGTGCCTCCGGCGGCTGTTGCAGCGGCCCCGGTGGCGGCGGCAGCACCTGTTGCGGCGGTTGCGGCAGCGCCTTTGGCGGTGCCAACGTTGTCAACAGCTTGGCCCCACCGGGACATCCCGGAAGGGGCGGCGACGAAAAGCATGAC
>JANNBG010000698.1:0-8858 GCA_031385205.1 Rhodobacterales bacterium | reverse complement strand
GAAAAGCTGCGGGCTGCGGGTCGCAAGGTGGCCATGGCGGGTGACGGGGTGAACGACGCGCCCGCCCTTGCCGCCGCCGATGTGGGCATTGCGATGGGCACCGGGGCCGATGTGGCGGTGGAAAGTGCCGGGCTGACCCTGCTGGGCGGTGATCTGATGGGGATCGTGCGGGCGCGGAAACTGGCCCGTGCGACCGTGCGCAATATCAAGCAAAACCTGTTTTTCGCTTTTGCCTATAATGCTGTCGGCATCCCGGTGGCGGCAGGGGTGCTTTATCCTCTGACCGGCACTCTGCTGTCGCCGATGATCGCAGCGGCGGCGATGAGCCTGTCGTCGGTGTCAGTGATCACCAACGCGCTGCGGCTGCGCCGGGTGCAACTTTAGGCATGCCCATGTCGTAAGACCTGTCGGTTATAATATCCACAAGCGCATCTGCACCGACCGGCGGCGCGATCTGGGTCGATATTCTGGCCCTGCATGAGGCGGACACATGGTTTGGGACACGGACCGGATTGCCGTGCCGCTGGAGGATGTCGGTGATGCACATGGCTCGCATGGCAACCTGCTTTTGGTCCGCAATGCGCTGGTGCAACAGGTGCATCAGCTGATCCTGCCGGGGGTGGAACCGCGCGGGGGCCATGGTAACGGATATGATGATTGTAGGGCAGCCTTTGCGCATTGTGAACGCGCATCTGGGGTTGTTTGCGGGCGCTGATCGACAAGATCACGCAATTGCAGGGGCGTCCGACCCTGCTGATGGGCGATCTGAATGAATGGCGCGGTGGCGGGGATGCGCTGCTGACATGAGGCAAACATTTCCAGATTGCCGGCGCCCGCGCCAGTTTCCCCGTCCGCTATCCGCTGCTGGCGCTGGACCGGATGATGCTGTCGCCGCATGGCGACTTGCTCGACCTGACAGCCCAAAGCCCGCCCAATATCACTCAGCGTCTCGCCAGCCTTCCAACGTCGCCAGAGTTCGGACGTCTGATCATGCGACAAGCTGGGGCGACCGGTTCGTGCCATCCTGGGTCCTTTCAGAACATTTCAAACCAAAGATGTTGCGCTGACCGGTTGAACCCACCGCTTAAAGCCGCCATTTGACCCCACCGTCGCACTCCGCAAAATACCATCCCGAGCCGCCCCAGACGTCTCGTGTTTAGCAGCTCAGACCGCCTTAAGGTTTCAGTCGAAAAACTTACAGATGCCTATGCTTTCCCTCTCAGGCAGCCCTAAATTTGCCCGATTGGGCCAAAACCCACCATTTGGAACCGGTAAGGTCTTGGGCCAGAACCTGACAGATACCTCGCCCATTTGACCTTTCAGTGGCCGTCGGGGCGTTGGACAGTGTGTCGGTCTTGCCCCCGGCGCGGCCCGTCCGCAGCACAAGTCAGGCCAACATCTTCAGCAGCGCCTCGGCAGCCGCTTTCGATGACGCCGGGTTCTGGCCGGTGATCAGCTTGCCGTCCACCACCACATGCGATGCCCAATCGGCACCCTTGGAATAAACCCCGCCATTGGCCACCAGCATATCCTGCACCAGAAACGGTACCACATCGGTCAGCCCCGCCGCCGCCTCTTCGGTATTGGTAAAGCCAGTCACATTGCGGCCTGATACGAAAGGTTTGCCATCCGCGCCCTTCGTGTGGCGAAAGATGGCAGGGGCGTGGCAGACGGCGGCGATGGGGCGGTCACCACTGGCGAAATACTCGATCAGATGAATACTGGCGGGGTCTTCGGCCAGATCCCACAATGGGCCATGACCGCCGGGATAGAACACCGCTTCAAAGGTGTTCAGGTCCAGATCGGTCAGCTTTACCGTGGCCGCCAGTGCAGCACGGGCCGCCGCATCGCCCTTGAAACGCCGGGTGTCATCGGTTTGCGCATCGGCGGCATCACTGGTCGGGTCGATGGGCGGCTGACCGCCCTTGGGCGAGGCCAGTATGATCTTGGCCCCGGCATCACCGAGAACGTAATAGGGGGCCGCGAATTCCTCAAGCCAGAAGCCGGTCTTTTTGCCGGTATTGCCCAGTTTGTCATGGGAGGTCAGAACCATCAGGATGTTCATGTGGCGTGCTCCTTATTTTCAATCATCTTCGCGGGACCGATATGGATTACCCGCTTGCCAAAGTTTTCACCGCGCAAAAGACCGATGAACGCTTGCGGGGCGGCTTCAAGCCCTTCGATCATGTCCTCAATATAGTGCATCTTACCCGCCGCCAGCCAGTCGCCCATGGCCTTGGCAAACTCCGGGTAGAGGTGCCCGAAATCCTGAAAGATGATGAATCCCCGCATCGTCATCCGCTTGCGCAGAACTTGTCCCATCAGCCAGCCCATCCGGTCAGGCCCGGCGGGCAGGCTGGTGGCGTTATAGCCCGACACAAGGCCACAAACCGGGATGCGTGCGCCGGTGTTCAGCAGGGGCACGACGGCATCAAATACCGCACCACCGACATTTTCAAAATAGACGTCGATCCCCTTGGGCGCTGCCGTTTGCAGCATTTGTGCAAACGCGGCATCTTTGTGATCGATGCAGGCATCAAACCCCAGCTTTTCAACAGCATATGTGCATTTCTCCGGCCCACCAGCGATGCCCACAACATGACACCCCATCAGCTTGGCAATCTGCCCCACGGTTGCCCCGACAGGCCCGGTCGCTGCCGCGACACAGACCGTCTCACCTGGTTTCGGTACCCCGATCTGCGTCAACCCTGCCCAGGCCGTGAACCCCGGCATGCCCATAATCCCCAAAGCCCATGACGGATGCGGCGGATCAGCGCCAAGCGAGGTGACCCCCTTGCCGTCCGACAGCGCATAATCCTGCCAGCCATTGAAACTCAGCACCCAGTCGCCTGCAGCGAACCCATTCAGATGCGATGTGACGACCTGCGCCACCGTGCCGCCCTCCATCACGGCACCGACAGCCACCGGGGCGGCGTACGAGGGGGCATCGCTCATCCGCCCGCGCATATAGGGGTCGAGCGACAAATATTCCGTGCGCAGCAGCATCTGGCCCGGGGCGGGGGTTGGCACTGGCGTGGTCTCAAGCCGCAGCGTGTCTGCAGTCGGCTCGCCCTTGGGCCGGGCGGCCAGCACCAGACCGCGGTTGAGAGTTGGGGATTGGGTCATCGGGTTCTCCGGAATGTCATTAAACGCCAAGCGACAAACGCACCAGCGCCGGCAACGACGAAGCACCCGTCCGGCGCATGATGGCGGCGCGGTGGTTTTCAACGGTGCGTTGGCTGATCTGCAGATCGGCTGCAATGTTTTTGCTGGGATGGCCTGCCAGAACAAGGTTCATCACTTCGCGCTGTCGGGGTGTCAGTTTGGCCATCTGCGGGGCTTGGTCGACCTGCGCGGTCTCGGCTGCGGCCAAAGCCTCGGTCAACTCGCAGTTCTGCCTGGCAAGTGCACTATTGCGCCACAGCAACTCCTGAACAGACGGATTGCTGTTTGCAGCCAATCGCTCCGCAGTGTTGCCATGAAAGACATAAGGACGAGGGTTGAGGTCAATGAAATATGCAAGATCGTCCGGCATGGGTGGTTCCTTTCAAAAGACGGACCGCAACGACCACGGCGATTCTTGTTCAGTGTGTCTTATGCAACCCATGGGGGTATTAACCTCGGTCAACCCACAGTGGCCTGTGTAGTTTCCGACTCTTTTGGCGTTGTCGTTCGGCTTGTTAAGGTCAACGCAACGGACGCCGGGCAGTTCCCCCTGTTGTGCTGCCAATCGTGTCGTGGCGGCCTTTGCTCCCGCTTGGTCGCAACCGGCATCCGCCACCTCTGAAAACGCAATCAAAGGAAGCAACCCCAATGCATCAGACCCACAACACCCTGTCCGAGAACATTCGCACGCAACCCCATCCTGCTCAGGGAGTTTGCTCTGAAAACGCCCTCTGGAACCATCTGGCCATTCGATGCGTTATATCACCTGCAGCCGAGCTGTGTGCTCGCCAGATCCAGAGAGCGGTCATTGATTGGTATTTTTGTTGACCACTGACAGTTAGCACCGGAAAAGTGTGGGGCAAGATGACCGAGACAGCGCTGCCTTCAAACGCAACAGGCCAAGATCGCAACGGCTGGGCGCGGCGCGTAAGTCTGCCTACGGTAGCGACCATCCTCGTGGTTGCTGCAGTTTTGCACTTCGGAAGCGAGATATTCCTGCCATTGGCAGTTGCTACACTGATCGCTTTTGCGTTGTCGCCACTTGTCTCGGCGCTGCGGCGGTACGGATGGCCACGCATTATCGCTGTGCTTTGCGCCGTTACGTTGGCCTTCGGCATCCTTGGCAGCGTTCTGACGGTGATGGCCAGTCAGTTAGGCTTGGTCGTCGAAAGCCTGCCGACATTTCAGACCAACATCATCGCAAAGCTGGAGGCGCTGCAAGCGACGGAAGGATCGTCGAGTGTGGTGGGCCGGTTCGTTGACATGCTGACGCGGATCAATGACGAGATCAGCAGCGCGATGCCTGCGGGGTCTGGCGAGGGGGCACAGGTGGCGGGCACCGGCGCGCCGGTGCAGGTGGCGGTTGTCGAAAGCCAAAGCGCATGGCGGATGCTGCAGGATGTCGTGCTGCCAATTATCAGTCCCATCATCACGGCGGGTCTGGTGATCGTGGTGGTGATCTTCATGTTGATGGAGCGGGACGATCTGCGCGACCGTTTCATCCGGCTGGTCGGATCGAACGACCTGCACCGGACGACCGAAATGCTGGAAGACGCGGGCGCGCGCGTGGCGCGCTATCTGTTGATCCAGCTTTTGGTCAATGTGATCTATGCCGTGCCCATCGGGCTGGGTCTGTGGATCATCGGGGTGCCGAACCCTATTCTCTGGGCGTTGATGACACTGATCCTGCGCTTCGTGCCTTATGTGGGATCGGTGATCGCCGCGGCCATTCCGCTGTTTTTGGCCTTCGCCGTTTCGCCGGACTGGTCGATGGTACTGTGGACTGCAGCACTTTTTGCGACGGTAGAACTGGTCACGTCGAACGTGGTGGAGCCGTGGATTTACGGATCGCGCACTGGGTTGTCGCCCTTGGCGGTGATCGTGGCGGCCATTGTCTGGACGTGGATCTGGGGCCCGATGGGGTTGATCTTGTCGACACCGCTGACGGTCTGCCTGGTGGTGCTGGGCCGCTATTTGCCGCAGTTCGAGGTATTCGATATCCTGTTTGGCGACGAGCCGGTGCTGGCGGCACATGCGCGACTTTACCAGCGGCTGCTGACAGGGGAGGTGGTCGAATCCACCTCGCGCGCCGAAGAGGCACTGGAAAGCGTCTATCTTGCGGATTTCTATCAGGATGTTGGGCTGCCGGCACTTTTGCTGGCACAAAGCGACTATGACCGGGGCGTGCTGTCACAGGCGCAAGAAGAGCGGATCGCCGGGGCGGCGACACGGCTTGTCGCGGCGCTTGAGCCGATCGTGGCCGAGGAACTGGAAGAGGCGGATGCACCGGATGCGGAGGATCTGTCGGGCCGGGGCGAGCGGATCCTCGTTTCAGGCGGCCGCAGCCGGTTGGATGATGTGGCCTCGCGGATGCTGGGGCAAGCGCTGCAAGCCGAGGGGGCCGAGGTTACAGTGATGGCGCGAAGTGATCTGATGGCAATGGCACTCGTCGGCACCGAGGGTGCACAGCTGAAGTGCCTGGTACTGAACTTCCTTGATCCGAACCCGGCGCGCGCGTCGCTGTTGATCGTGCGACGGATCAAACGGGCCATCCCTCGGCTAAGGGTTGGTGTCGTGATCTGGCAGATGCCGGGCGCGCTGGCAGAGGGGCAGGGCCTGCCACGGGGGCCGATAGGCGGGCAAATGTCGGCGCTGCGCGCGGCAGAAGAGATCGGCGCGGATTTCGGGGTGACCACGATGGAGGCTGCGATGGCGATGGCCTTTGCCGACGAAAGCCCGAAACCCCTGAGCGCACCGCAGAAACGCCCGCCACGAAGAGCGGTCCGGTCGCGCGTCGCCGCAGCCGCCGGTTAGCTGCTGCGGTCTTTGCCGACAAGGCAAAGGCCCCGACCTGCGCCGGGGCCATGCATGTTACGGTCCGAGAGATCAGGCCGCCGCGGCGTTGACACTGCCTTCGGCCAGCGAGGACAGGGTTTTGTCTGCAGCCTGCTCCTGTTTCAGAATCTGTCCCAGCATGCCTGCGACCTCGGACAGGCCAAGCACTTTGGCATAGGCCTGCATGGAGCCGTAGCGGGTGATCTCGTAATGCTCCACCGCCTGGGCCGAGAAGATGATCGCCGCGTCAATGGCGGTGCTGCCTTTGAAATCTTCCAGAAGCGAGGTGCTTTCTTCGAGGATGCCGTCGATGGCGTCGCATTTTTCGGCCTTGGCACGTTTGCCGAGCGTGGTGAAGATCTCTTCCAAGATTTCGATCTGCTGCGCCGTCTCGTCGCGGTGCGCGGTCAGGCCCTCTTTCAGGGCCGGGTCTTGCGCTGCTTTGATCATCTTCGGCAGCGATTTGTAGATCTTCTTTTCGGCGTAATACATGTCTTTCATCGCGTGTTCCAACAGATCCGAAAGATCCATCATACGCGGCTCCGACGTGGCGGTGGGTTTGGTGGCCTTGTCCATTGTCAGTCCTTTCCGGTTGATCGGCACGGTCGGCGTAGGCAGACCGTAGTGCGCGTTCAACGTGTGCCAGACGCGCATGGTTCCGGCGGCAGGAACGGGAACCCGTCGCCGGTTTGGACGTTCCCTGTGGAGAGACCTGATGGCCTGACACCTGACCGCAAAGATCTGGGTAAGTGGCCGCGACTGAAAGGACAGACCATGCAGAACATAGTTTCCCCCATCGACCTTGCGGACCCCCGCGACGAGGTCGCGATGACCGATGATGCGAAGGCGCTGATCGCACTTTACGACCGCACGGTGGATTCCATGAAAGGTTATACGAAGATGGTGGAAAAAGCGGAGCCATCGTTTCGCGACACCGCAGAACAGTTCCGCGCGCTGCATGCGCGGCATGCGCATGGACTTGCACGGATTCTGGCAGACCTCGGCATCGAGGCGGTCGGCGATGGCAGCATCATGGGCACGGTCAATCAGACCGTCGTGGCCTTCCGTGCCTTTTTCGATGACATCGACGAAGACGTGATGGACCAAGTGCGCAGCGGTGAAAACTGGGTACTGAAGGCTTTTGATGAGGCCATCACCGAGCAGCGTGGTGCGCTGCCCGCTGTGAAGCTGAACGAAATGCATGCAGAACTGACCGCCCTTCTGGCAGAAACCCGCCATTTGGGCTGATCGGGCCATTGGCCCGCACCGTTCCCCCTCAAACCAATGGAGACTGACATGACCACGACAGATCTGAAAGACAAGATTGCCGCCACCGCCGACAAGGCCAGGGAAACCGACGCTGCGGCGATGGATGTCGCAGGCGAGGCGGGACGCACCGTGAAGGCCGAAGTGAAGGCACATGCGGCAGACACACTGCACAGCGTGCGCGCTGCGGCGGGCGAACGGGCCGATACGGCGCGCGACACGCTGGTTAGCGCTGGTGAGCGGTTGGCCGAAACGCTGCAGACGGAGGCAGGGTCAGTGGAGGGTATGCCATCGCGCCTGTTAAACGGGTTGGCCGATGGGGTGACGACGGTGACCGATGGCCTGCGTGGCCGCACGCTGGGTGACATTTTGTCGGGCGCGCAACACTATGCCAAGCGCCATCCTGGCACATTTGCGGTGGGCGCTGCCGTCGCAGGCTTTGCGCTGGCGCGGTTTCTGCGTTCGTCCGGCAATCGGCAGACCGCCGAAGCGCGCGCCGCTGAGGTGACGGATCGGATCTACCGCGATGCTGCGCGCCGGACAGTCGATACGCTGGGCCAGCACGATGACAGAGGACCGCGGGCATGACCGATCCTGAAAGCGGTCACGCGGCGGGCCAAGGTTTGGGCGCGATGATGGCCGATGTGCTTGCCGGCGTGACCCGGCTGGTGCAGGGCGAATTGGCGTTGGCGCGGGCCGAGGCAGCCGAGCGGCTGAACGCGGTGCGGAGGTCTGTCCTTCACATCGTGATTGCGGTGGTGCTGGGCATCACCGCAATCAACGTCTTGGCGGGGGCTGCCGTTGCCGCAGCGGTGACGCTGGGGCTGCCACCGATCTGGGCCGCCGTGGTTGTGGGAGGCACTTTACTACTGCTGGCTTTGGGCATTGCGCAGCAGGCGGCCCGTTTGCTGCGTGAAGCGGGCGCGCTGCCAAAGCGGAGTGTGGCGTCGGTCAAACGCGATGTGGAAACCCTTCAGACGATGGTGAGACGCGATGCAACCACATGACATGAAAGACCTGAGCGCGGACCTGATCGCCGCAAATCTGGAGCGCGAGCGTGCCGATCTGGTGGGCAGGATCGATGGGCTGCGTGATCGGTTGGCAGTTGACGTGCTGATCGGTGACGTGTTCGGCTATGCCATGGCGAACATGGCGCCTTACACGCGTGCGCTGGACAGCGCGGTCAGGGCCCGCCCTCTGGCGGCGGTGATGGCGGGGGTGGGGTTGGCATGGCTGGTGCTGGGCCGTCGGGCGGGCGGTTTGCCCCAAGACGCGCCACCGGCCGGTACGAAGTTCGAGGCGCTGGCGCGCTGGGAAGACGAGGGCGGGTCGGGGTCCGCGTTGCCGGACGCAGATCACGCCTGGATCGCGAAAGCCGATGCGCTGCGCGACAACGCGTCGGGTGTGCTGGCCCGGATCGACGCAACCGCACGCCTGCGGCTCCGCCCTGCCGCAGAGATCGCGCGGGACCGGGCTCAGGTACTGGCCGATCTGGCAAAAGCTTCGCGAGTGGTGATGCTGAGGGGTCTGGAAAACTTCACATCAGAGGCGCAGGATCGCATTCTTGGTGCGCGCGAACAGGCATATGCGGC
>JANNBG010000676.1:0-2054 GCA_031385205.1 Rhodobacterales bacterium | reverse complement strand
GGGCCAACCTCAACATCCCCCTGCCCCCCGGCACCGGGCACAACGGCTATCTGGCGGCCATGGACCGCCTTGTGCTGCCCGCCCTGCACCGCTTTAAGCCCGACATCATCGTTGTCGCCTGCGGCTATGACGCGGCCGCCTTTGACCCGCTGGGCCGCATGTTCGCCAGCGCCGATACCTTCCGCCAGATGACCAAACGTGTGATGCAGGCCGCGGATGACCTGTGCCAAGGCCGCCTGATGTTGGCGCATGAAGGCGGATATTCCGAGGTCTATGTCCCCTTCTGCGGCCATGCCGTGCTGCAGGAAATGTCAGGCGCGCCCGTATCTGCCCCTGATCCACTGGCCGATACGCTGGCCAAGCGTCAGCCCGACGCGCGGTTTGATGCCTATCTGGCCGCGATCCTGCATGAACAGGCCATGGCTGCCGGGCTCTGACCACACCGCTTGACCAAAGGCCCGTCTGCCGCCACTTTGGTGCCATTGCAGCAGATGAGGGGCATGATGGGCCGCACCGTCACACTAACTACGGGCAATGACCGCTTTATCCAGGGCCTTGCCGCCAGTAACATTCAGGTCACCGTCCTTGGGCTGGCGGGCGTCGATGCCATCACCCTGAACCGTGTCGATGATCTGGGCGGTGGCAATACGGTCAATGCCGGTGCCGGCAATGATACCGTGCTGAACCGGCTGGAAGGCGGCAACAGCATCGCCATGGGCCTTGGCAATGACACCTATGTCGGCCTTGGCTTTGGCATCTCTGTCACCGACCGCGCCGACACCGTCAATGGCGGCCCCGGCAATGACAGCATTGCCTTTTCCACCTTTAAAAGCACCTACTTCGGCGGCAATGACAATGACACCTTCTTTTCCGTCGGCTGGCGCAACAGCATCAACGGCGGTGCGGGCAATGACACCGTCAGTTATCGTGCGCGTGGTGATGACAGCACGGTGGGCGATACGGGTGTGTTCATCAACCTGACCACGCAGCGGGTCGAGACAAGCGCTACGCGCATTGAATTTCTGTCATCCATCGAAAATGCCGAAGGGTCGGTGCAGCGTGACCAGATTGCCGGAAATGCAGGCGCAAATCGCCTGACAGGTGGCGGTGGCATTGATGATCTTGAAGGGGGTGGCGGGGCAGACCGGTTCATCTACAACCGCGTGTCGGATGCACCGGTATTTTCCGACGGGGCGGATAATATCTTTGATTTCTCGCGTGCCCAAAGCGACCGCATCAGTTTGCACGCCATGGATGCCAACCGGAACATCGCAGGCAATCAGGATTTCTCGTTTCGCGGGGCAGCGACGTTTAGCGGCATTGCCGGGCAACTGCGGTTTGCCACGGATGGCGTGGATACGGTCGTGCAAGGCGATGTGTCGGGTGATGGCATGGCCGATTTCCAGATCCTGCTGGATGGCGTAACCACCCTGCGTGCAGGTGATTTCTTGCTGTAAATGCGCCACTTGCCTGAAAATTTCCTCCGAAAATTTTCACAACCCCCGTTGTCCACCTGAAAATTTTCGGAGGAAATTTTCAGACCACCCCGGCCCCCCTTGACCCCACCCCCACAATCCCCGACGACTCCCCCAAAGGAGCGCACCCATGCCCACCCCTAACCCTGCCGCCATGGCTTTCCTGTCGCAGCGCCGCTCACGCCCGGCCAAGACCATGGTGCATCCCGTGCCCAGCCACGCCCAGGTCATGGACATCCTTGCCACCGCCACCCGCGTGCCCGACCATGGCAAGCTGGAACCTTGGCGGTTTGTCGTGCTGACCCCCGACGCCATGCCCCGCATCGCCAACCTTGCCGAATCCCGCGCGCGCGATCTGCACGCCGACGCCGAAAAGACCGCCAAAGGCCGGGGCCAATATGACCTTGGCCTGCTCGCCGTCGTCGTCATATCCTCGCCCAAACCCTCCGACAAAATCCCCGCCGTCGAACAACTCCTGTCCGCAGGGGCCCTGTGCCAGAATATCCTGAACGCCGCCGAGGCTGCCGGGTGGGGGGCCAACTGGCTGACCGGCTGGCCCGCGCATGACGCCACCTTTTG
>JANNBG010000656.1:0-3916 GCA_031385205.1 Rhodobacterales bacterium | reverse complement strand
CCACGTTGTAAGATGCGGCTGGTCACCGGGTTATGCGCCCCATCCGTATTGATGCCCGACTGAAACCACACCCAGGTATCCCGATATTCCGCATCCGGGAACCGTTTCGCAATCTCAGCCTCCATCGCATCGCGCCCCGCCATCGCCACGTCGATTTCACGCACGCCTTCACGGATCGCATCACGAATGGCATAGCCACCCAAATCCGCCACCTGCGCGCCCTGTTTGATAAGCGCAATCTCAGCCGCTGATTTGGTCATCCGCTGCACCATCGTCGCAGGGGCCACATCCATCCCGCGTTTCGGCGCAAGAAAATGGTTCAGCTTTTCTGATTGCAACAGCGTCAGATGGTCTGCCTCGCAGCCAACCGCCTTGCCCGTGCCGATGATACCCGTCACCACGCGCCAGAAATTATCCCGCTGCCAATCGGTATAGGTGATGTTGTCGCCATGTGATCTGCGCCACGGCTGGCCTGCATCAATGCCCGCACTGACCGTGATACATTCCGTGTGCGTCACCACGCAGGCATAGGGGCGACCGAAAGAGCAATAAAGAAAGCCGGAGTAATAGGCGACGTTGTGCATGGACGTCAGGACAACGGCATCCAGCCCGTGCAATTCCATGATGTCACGCAGGCCTTCCAGCCTTGCATCATATTCTGCGGGCGCAAAGGGCAAGGGGGCTTTGGTTGCGTTGTGAAAGCGATACTGTTCAGGGCGGTTCATGGTCAGACCTCAGGGTCAGGGGTCAGGACGGACCCCGAAAGATCCCGGCGTACAGGACAGTGAAGGGTGGGTATGATCCCACTGGCGACGCCATCGCCAAGCCGTTGCAAGATGCCCGGAGTGCGGTGCTTTGGCAAGAGTTTGCCGATGCGCCTTGCAGCCCGCGCAGGCATCCCCATGTAAGTGTTGCACAAAGATGGAGACGCTGATGCGCTGCCCGGTAGACAATGAAACGCTTGTGATGGCCGACCGCAATGGCGTGGAGATCGACTATTGCCCCAAATGCCGCGGTGTCTGGCTGGACCGGGGCGAGCTGGACAAGATCATCGAACGCGGCATGGGTGGGGCTGCGCCTGTGGCAGCCGCCGCAGCGCCACGCCCCGTATCACAACCTGAACCGCAGCGTCAGTCAGACCCGCGTGGCGGCTATCGGCGCGATGATGATGACGACGATTACCGTTACAAGAAAAAGCGCAAGGAAAGCTTTCTGGGCGAGCTGTTCGATTTCTGATCAGACCCTCTCCCCCGGCCCCTCTCCCAAGTGAGAGGGGTGCAGAAAGATGCCCAACTTCTCCCCTCTCCGCATCGTTTATGGGCCGGGGGAGAGGGTCTGCGACCCTACCACCGCCCCAACGCCGCCTCGTCATCATCCTTTGCCGCCACCCATTCCTCCCCGTCCACACCCACTTCTTTTTTCCAGAACGGCGCGCGCGATTTCAGGTAATCCATCAGAAACTCCGCCGCAACAAACGCATTGGCCCGGTGTGGCGATGCTGTCGCCACCATCATAATCGCCTCACCCACCACCAGCCGCCCAAAGCGGTGAATGACCAGCGCGTCCGTCAACGCCCAACGGGCCACAGCCTCACTCATGATGCCTGCAATCGCCCGTTCCGTCATGCCCGGATAATGCTCAATCTGCATCGCCTGCAGCTGCGCATCCGTATCCCGCACCAGCCCCGTGAACGTCACAATCGCCCCAGCACCCGCAGCACCCGCTGCAAAGGCTGTGCTTTCCACGCCCAGATCAAACGCCGCTGATTGCACGACAAGGCGCATATCAGCCCCCTGTCATCGGCGGGAAAAACGCCACTTCCCGCACGCCCGCCAAGGGCGCATCAAAGGTTGTCAGTTCCTGATCCACCGCCACACGCAGGCTGGCAAGATCCGAAAACGCCAGATCATACCGCTCTTCCCGCGCCCGCAGTTCTGCCACCAGCCCCGCCACCGTTGCCGCCTGTGTCTCAACCCGTTCACGCGGCAATCCGATCCGTTCACGCACCCAGGCGAAATACAAAACGTCAATCATGTCGCATCTCGCAGCAACGGCATCGCCTTGCGGAAATAATCCCAGCCAGTGAAAGCTGTCAGGGCCGCCGCGATCCAGATCAAAACCAGCCCAATGCGATTGGCATAGGATGCGCACTCGCTTTTGCCGCAGGCGCGGATCGGGTCGGCCAAGCCCAGTGCCACTTGCCTGTAATGCTCTTCACTCGTGATCCCGTCCAAGGCAAGTACGTTCAGATGGTCAAGTCCCGTGCCCAGAAACAGCACCGCAATCGCCACCATCTGCAGCGTCGTTTTCCACTTGGCCAGCTTTGTCACCCGCAACAAACTCGCCTTATCCCCCAGATACTCCCGCAATCCCGACACAAACACCTCACGAAACAGGATCACCGTCGCAGGCAAAATCAGCCATGCATTCATCCCGTTATACCCCGTAATCACCATGATCGCGATCACCACCATCGCCTTGTCGGCAATCGGGTCCAGCATCGCACCGAACTTGCTTTCCTGCTTCCACAGCCGTGCCAGATAGCCATCAAACCAATCTGTAATCGCAGCCCCCACAAACAGCGTCAGCGCAAACCAATCCGCCCAGGGCCGGTGAAAATACAGGAACATCACCGCCACACCCGGTGCTGCCAGCAGGCGCAGAAACGTCAGCGTATTGGGGATGGTCCATCTCATGCCCGCAGCGATAGCAGGTGTGCAAGGTTGGGGGAAGATGCCCGGCATACGCGGGCATGAGTTGCGCAGAATGTGCCATTCCCTTGCGTAAATCCGTTGCATCCGATGTGGCAGCCGTGCAACGGTCAAATGGTATTCGAAATAATGGAACCGATCATGCCCAACCTCACATCCTGCTTTCTGAACACAGTCTTTGCGGCCGCCACGCTTTGCACCGCTTCTGTTGCCCATGCCGATGTCACCCTGCCCGCGCCCTACATTTCGCGCGCGCTCGATGCCGTGCTTTTGCCGATCGACGGCAATGTGCGCGATGTCTTTGCCCTGCCCGCGGATGAGGAAGGCGTGCTGGTTCTGGCCGTCGAAACCGGCGGCGTGGCCGATGCCGCCGACATTGCCCCTGGCGATGTGATCTCATTCATCCATGGCGAGGCCGTGACGGATCCAATCGTGCTGGATGAGATCGTCTATTACTGGATCACGGTCGGTACCTTCGACTTTGTCTTCGACTACTATCGCGCGGGCACGGTTTACAGCGCCAGCAGCACCATCACCGAAGAGATGTATATCGAGGTGATTGACGTGACGACGGTCGAAAGCTGGTCAAGCTATAGCTATGAAGGCTTCAGCTATGAAGAATACGCCAGCAGCTATTCCGAAGAAATGACGGCGACCTATGAATCATCTGAAACGATGATCGAGGAGACGGTAACCTCCGAGGAATTTACCGCCGAGATGACGGACGAGTCCACCGACGCTATGGCCGATGACGCTGCAGTCGATGACGCTGCAGTTGATGACGCTGCAGTTGATGACGGCACGGACGCCATGGCCGACGATTCAACTGCCGATGATGCAACAGCAGATGATGGCAGCGCAGACGATGGCAGTGCAGACGATGGCAGTGCAGATGACGGCAGTGCAGATGACGGTGGCGACGCCGGCGCAGATGACGGCGGCGATGCCGGGGGCGATGAAGCAGTCGTTGACGAATAACATGCTGACCACCGCGTAACAGGCGCGGTGCCCAATGCGGCACCGCGCAAACCTTGCTACTTTTTCTTCGCCCACGTTGCTTTGCGTGTGGCTGTCAGGTTCGCATAGCGGTTCGATTTGCCGCGCATCTCTGTCGGTGCCGAACCGTCAAAGGTAAAGGTTTCTTCCGTCGTCCCATCATCCGCCGCGTTCCACGTCAGCACCAGTTTGTTCGGATTGTCCGACAA
>JANNBG010000654.1:0-6309 GCA_031385205.1 Rhodobacterales bacterium | reverse complement strand
ACCACGTCGACGATATCCAGCAGATGTGCGACGGCATCAATCCCGGTGCCCGGATTGATCGCCAATCCGGCCTTTTTTCCATGCGCACGAATGGTTTGCAGCGTGCGATGAATGTGCGGGCCTGCCTCGATATGCGCTGTGATGATATCAGCACCCGCATCAACAAAGGCACCCAGCAGCGCATCCACGGGTGATATCATCAGATGCACATCCATTGTGCCACGGATATGCGGACGCAAGGCAGCGCACATTTGCGCACCGAACGTGATGTTGGGCACGAAATGCCCATCCATCACATCAATATGCACCCAGTCTGCACCGGCATCTTCAACTGCGCGGCATTCGGCGCCAAAGGCGGCAAAATCAGCGGCGAGGATGGAGGGGGCAATTTTCACGGCACGGTCAAAGGGCATCAAATTCTCCAGCTTTGCCCAAGGGTAGCGTGTGATGCTGCCATGGTCCACCATATCTATATATTACATAATATGTATTATCAGACTATCAGATCACCTCAACCGACAACACACATGGCAGATGCTTTGCCACTTCTGCCCACGACTCCCCTGCATCGTGTGATGCAAAGACCGACCCGGTATTGGTGCCAAAGTACACGCCCTGCGCATCGGTGGCCATCGCTTGGCGCAGCACGGTGAAATACGCAGGCTGCGGCAGACCTGTATCAAAGCCTTGCCACGTCGCACCGCCATCCACTGACCGCCAGACCGCAGCACGGGCATCGACGGGATAGCGCCCCGTGCTGTCGCCGTTCAGCGGAAAGGTCCAGATCATCTGCGGATCATCAGGGTTGACGCCGATGGGAAAGCCAAAGGTGCTGGGCAGGCCATGCGTAATATCCGTCCAGTTGTGGCCCGCGTCAGCGCTGCGGAACACGCCATGATGGTTTTGCTGATACAACAGGTCACCCCCTGCCCGCACGATGTTATGCACGCAAATGCCGACATCATGGTCATCGCCGTGGTCATGGGCGGCGGCATTGGTCAGCCTTGCGCGGTGGTCCCATGTGGCCCCGCCATCCTCACTCGCAAAGGTGCCGACGGCGGAAATGCCGACCCAGATGCGCGGGCCATCCGATACAATGGAATGCAGGATCAGGCCTGCGTTGCCAGGCTGCCAATCGGGGCGTGTGGGATGGTCCGTTAAGCCCTGCACATGAGCCCAGGTATCGCCACGGTCCTGGCTGGCATAAAGCGCGGCGGGTTTGGTGCCGGCATAAAGCGTTTCACCAGTGTGGTTCAGTGACCACAGGTTCACGAGGTCCGGTTCAAACCCCTGCGTGGAAACGGCCCATGTTTCGCCGCCATCATCGCTGCGCCAGACACCGACAGGATACCAGCCACCACCCCCTGCGGCCCAGATGCTGTGGCCATCGCCGATGACGTGGTTGATGTTGCTGCCGCCACAGAATGGGCCACGCACGCGCCAATCGGGGGCATCAAGGATGAAGGCACCCTTGGTGGTACCGACCAGAATATGCTGTGCCATCAGCGCCCCCCCGTTTTCGTGATCATGCCACCAGTGTGGCGTTGCGCCAAGTGTTTTGCAGGAACAGGTCAGGCGACAGGTGGACGTAATCGGCTGGTACGCCGAGGGCGAGCCGCCCTGCCCCAAGGCCAGCCACGCGGGCTGGGACAGAGGTGGACTTGGCGAGCGCGTGTTCGATGGTGACGCCCGCAGCGCGCATCACGCGGGCTGCACGGGCCATATCCAGATCGGCCCCGGCCAGCGTACCATCGTCCAGCGTCAGGCGGCCATTGGCGCGGTGGATGGTGCGGGTGTTCAGGGTGAAACGGGTCATGTCAGTGCCTGCGCAGGCCATGGAATCGGTGACGAGGAAGATATCGGCCTGTGCGGCAAGCAACAGGTTGGCGGGATGCACATGCAGGCCATCCGCGATGATGCCTGCGGCGATACCGCGCGTCAGCACAGCGCCCACAAGGCCGGGTTCGCGGTTGCCAAGCTGGCTCATCGCGTTGAACAGATGCGTGGCGGTGCGCGCACCTGCGGCGCTATAGGCGCAAGCCGTGGCATAAGTGCAATCGGTATGGCCGAGGCTCACGATAATACCCGCAGCCGTCAGGGCCTGGACTTGTGGAATGGTCACGCTTTCCGGGGCGAGCGTGACCATCAGCCGGGGCAAGCGCGTGGCGGTGTGGGTCAGGAATTGCAGGTCATCATTACTCATGGGCCGGATCAGGGCGGCATCATGGGCGCCCTTGCGCGTGATGCTCAGATGCGGGCCTTCCAGATGCAGGCCTGCGATGCCGGGGATGTCTGTGCTGGCCATCATATCCACCACGGCGCGGGTGATTTCGGGCGTATCGGTAATCAGCGTGGGAAAGATCGACGTAGCCCCCAGCCGGGCGTGCGCCTGCGCGATGCGCTGTAAATGGGCGGGGCTGGCATCCAGCATGACACCATCCCCGCCATTGACCTGCAGATCGACAAAGCCGGGGGCGATGAGGCCGGGGCCAAGATGGGTGGCGGTCGCGTTTTCTATGCCCACCACCACGCCATCCTCCACGATCAGCGCGCCGGTATGGAACGCCTGCCCGTCAAAGATGCGGTCGCTGGTGAAGGCCTGTCTCATATGGTTTCCGTGACCTTTTTCAGGTGCCGTGGCGTATCCGGGTCAATGCCGCGTGCCTGTGCCAGCCGTTCAACCGTGGCATAGAATGTGGTGATGAGGGCCAAGGGATCAGTCAACGCATGCCCGGTGCGGACGTGATCCAACCGGGTGGCATGGGTGGCCATATCAGACGTCACAAAGACACGCGCGCCTTTGGCGGCAATCTGGTCGGCCACTTGCACAACACCCGGTTCTGCCGCATCGGCGACGGCAAGGGCCAGCACGGGGAACCCCTGCCCCACGATGGACACCGGGCCGTGCATGACCTCGGCCGAGGAATAGCTTTCGGCATGAATTTGGGTGACTTCCTTGAACTTCAGCGCGGCCTCATTGGCCATCGCATAGGCAGGCCCACGGCCAAGGGTGAACAGCGAGTCCCCGGTCAGCGCCTGACGCAGGGGTTCCCAATCCATCGCCGCAGCGCGTTCCAGATGTGCGGGAAGTGCCCGGATTGCAGCCAGCAACGCATCATCCCGCGCCCATTCGGCGATCAGCCACAGGCCTGCGACGGCGGAGGTCACAAAGGTTTTGGTGGCGGCGACGGACTTTTCCGCGCCTGCATGCAGGGCCAGCACATGGTCAGACCCCTGCCCCAAGGGTGATGCGGGATGGTTGGTGACAGCCACCGTCATTGCGCCGCCAGCGCGGGCCATCTGCGTCATTGCGACGATATCCGGGCTTTGGCCGGATTGGGATACGGCGAGGCACAGGGCATTTGGCAGGCGCAACTGGCGGGCATAGATCGACGCGACAGAGGGGCCGATGGAGGCCACGGGCAGGCCAAGGGTCAGTTGGGCGGCATAGGACAGATAGGTGCAGGCGTGGTCGGATGACCCGCGCGCCACCGTGCAGATCAGCGCGGGATTCAGGTGCCGCGCGGCATCGGCGGCCTTTTGGATGGGCACAGGGTCAGCCAGCAGACGCGCCACGGCCTGCGGAATCTCGCGGATTTCAGCGGCCATCAGGCTCATGCCGCACCCTCGCCCAACTGCAATTCCGCCACGAAATCATAGGTATCACCGCGGTAAACCGACCGGGTGAATTCGGCCACGCGGCCATCCTGCAGATACGTCACCCGTGCAATCTGCAAGCCTGCCGCATGCGCAGGCAGGCCCAGCAGATGCGCATCCTCGCCCCCCAGATTGATCGCCGAAATCTTTTGCACGGCCCGCACAAGGTGAAAGCCCGCATCCGCCAGCACTTTGTACAAGGATGTGGCAACGATCAACGGATTGGGCAGAATGCTGGGCGGCAACGAGGCCCGTTCAATCGCCATCGGTTGCCCATCCGCCAGACGCAACCGCGCCAGCCGCGCCACCTGTTCGCCGGGGTGCAGGGCCAAGGCCGCCACCTCATCCGCGGTTGGTTCAAACAACCCGCGTTGCAGCCAGCGCACATCCGTTTGCAGACCCCTTCGCGCCATATCCTCGGTAAATGATGTCAGGCGTGACAGCGATTGTTCCACCCTGCCCCGGCGTGGGGCAACGTATGACCCCGACCCCTGCCGTTGCACGACGGCCCCCTGTTCGGCAAGGTCTGCCATCGCCTTGCGCACCGTCACGCGGGACAGTTCGGTTACGGCTGCAATCTCACGCTCCGGTGGCAAGGGCATGTCGGGCGTGAGGTAGCCCGACGCAATCCCCGCCTCGATCCGTTTGCGCAGTTGTACATACAGGGGCCCCCCTGCGGGGGTCAGCCAGTGCTCCGGGCGCAGATAATCGGTCACGCTCATGTGCGGCCCGCAAGGGTCAAGGCCCCATCAAGCGCCGTGCCACGGGGTGGCGCAACGGGCAGGTTCAGAAAGGGCGCATAATGCGCGCCAAGGCCGCCGGTCAGGCAGACGGGCTCGTCCGGTTGCCAGCCAAGGGCTGTTACGCCTGCACGAATATAGGCGGCACCGGCGCGCATCAAGGATACGGCAAAGGGGTCATCGGACGCCGCAATCAGCGGCGCGAAACGGGCGTAATCACCGGGGCTGGCGCGAAACTGAAAGGCCACGATGCCGCCAGGGCCAAAATCCTGTGCGGCGATGGATAGCAGCAGATCGCTATCCTCGACCAGCCCATCGCGCGCCAGCATCACGCGCTCCAAGGCGCGCCGCCCCAGCCACCCGCCCGAGGCCTGATCGCCCAGATGAAAGCCCCAGCCGCCGATGCGCCGGATGGTCTGGCCCGATTGCCGCCCGAGGAAAGACCCCGTGCCGATGGCCGCAACCACACCATCCGCGTCACCCAGTGCGCCAACGATGGTCGAATTCTGATCGTCCGCCACCACGGCTTTTGGCAGATCGAGCGCCTGTGCAAGCCGCCTGCCATCCTCATCCGACATGATCCCCGCAAGGCCCAGATACCCCCGGCCCGTGGCCAGATCGCGCCATGTGACGCCCACCTGTGCCGCCAGTTCGCTGAGCAACCCATGCAGCGTGCGCGTGGCCCCGCCGAAATCGGATGCTGCATTGGCGGGCCCTGCCCTGCCTTCCACCCTTTGGCCCTTTGCCAGCAGGATCGCGCGGCAGGACGTGCCGCCACCATCAACACCAAACTGGATGCCAAGATCGCTCATATAATACCTATATAATACCTATTAACGGAAAGAAAGTCCAATTTCACACAGTTCGGCGTGGTCTGGCAAGGCTATAGACAAGAGGTATTAGAAAGGTATTATCACTGTAACAGGGGGATTCGCATGTTGCTGCCAGCGACCGAACAGCGCCATCCTGCGGCCATGGGCCTTGATGCCCTGCCGCCCGACCGCATCCTGCACCACATTCTGGTGCAGGCGCAGGCGTCGCTGTCCTGCATCGAGGCCGCCCTGCCCCAGATTGCGGCGGCTGCCATGCTGGTGGCGGGCGCCTTGCAAGCGGGCAACAAGCTGATTTATGCCGGGGCCGGATCATCCGCGCTGATGGCCTGTGCCGATGGGCTGGAACTGCCCGGCACTTATGGCGTGCACCCCGATCAGATCGTCTTGCTGATGGCTGGTGGCCTGCCCGTCGATGCACGGATGCCGGGAGGTACCGAGGATGATGTGGATCAGGCCACCCGTGCCGCAAGCGTGATTGCGCCGGGTGATGTGGTGATTGCCGTCACGGCCAGCGGGTCCACGCCGTTTGCCGTGGCGATTGCCGCTGCGGCGCAAACGAAAATCGCACAGGTCATCGGCATTGCGAACACCGTGTCCGCCACGATTTTCGCGCATAGCGACGTCTGTATCGCCCTGCCGACCCCGCCGGAGGTGATCGCGGGGTCCACCCGCATGGGCGCGGGCACGGCGCAAAAGGTGGCGCTGAACATGATTTCGACGCTCGCAGGGATCAAACTGGGTCAGGTGCATGACGGGTTGATGGTGGGCGTCGTGGCCGACAATGCCAAGCTGCGCAACCGTGCGGCGGGGATCGTAGCACAACTTGCGGGGGTGGCCGATGGCATGCCTGCGCTGCACGCGGCCCACGGCCATGTGAAACCTGCCGTCCTGATGGCGCGCGGATTGACGCAGGACGCGGCCACCAAACTGCTGGCAGACTGCCACGGCAATCTGCGCGAGGCCCTTACTTCAACCGGCACCTGAAGCCGCATTTTCAACCAACGGGGAGACGACCATGACACGCCTTGTTACCCTTCTGACCACCACGCTGCTGGCCACCACGGCTTATGCCGAAGACG
>JANNBG010000638.1:0-1984 GCA_031385205.1 Rhodobacterales bacterium | reverse complement strand
GGCGAACCCGACGCAGCCGTCAGATTACGCGCTGAAACAGATCGATGTTGATTGGCAAGATGGCGGTGCCTATGCGCTGCTCGGGCCATCCGGCTGCGGTAAGTCCACACTTTTGAACATTATTTCTGGCCTGCTGATCCCGTCGCATGGCAAGATCCTGTTCAATGACCGCGATGTCACCACTGTGCCGCCAGACAAACGCAACATCGCGCAAGTGTTCCAGTTTCCGGTGATTTACGACACGATGACCGTTTACGACAACCTCGCCTTCCCCCTGCGCAATCGGGGTGTGGATGAGGCGCGGGTGGCCAAACGCGTGACCGAGATCGCCGAAATGCTTGAAGTCACGCCGATGCTCAAAAACCGCGCCTCCGGCCTGTCGCCCGATGTGAAGCAAAAGATTTCCATGGGTCGCGGCCTCGTGCGCGATGATGTGAATGTGGTGATGTTTGACGAACCGCTGACCATGATCGACCCGCATCTGAAATGGAAACTGCGCTCCAAACTGAAAGAGCTGCACCAACGCGTGCGCGCCACGATGATCTATGTGACCCACGACCAGACCGAAGCGCTGACCTTCGCCGACCAAGTGGTGGTAATGCAAGACGGCGAGGTTGTGCAGATCGGCACGCCGGTGGATTTGTTTGAACGCCCGCAACATACCTTTGTCGGCCATTTCATCGGCTCCCCCGGTATGAACGTGCTGAAATGCGAATTGCGCGAAGGCACGGCTTTGCTGGGTGGCCATCCTGTTACCTTGGAAGGCCCGATCAACTCCGGTTTTGGCAAGTTTGAAATCGGCATTCGCCCGGAATTTGTAACGCTTGCTACAGAAGGCCTTCCCGCCGTGATTCGCAAGGTTTCCGACATCGGGCGGCACAATGTGGTGGAGGCGATGGTCGGCGATCAACGCATCGCCGCCGTGATTGACGGCCCGGTGCCGGGGCAGGGTGATGCTGTGCATCTGGCCTTTAACCCCCATCAGACCAGACTTTACCGCGATGGCTGGATCGCCACAACGCCAGCAAAGGCCGCATGATGAAAACCGAAAATCAAAAAGCCTGGTTTTTTGTGCTGCCTGTGCTGCTGCTGGTCGCGTTCAACGCGCTGATCCCGATGATGACGGTGGTCAACTATTCGGTGCAGGAAACCTTTGGTGACAACGTGTTTTTCTGGCAAGGCCTTGATTGGTTTCAGCAACTTCTGCGATCAGAACGGTTTCACGCCTCGCTTGGCCGCCAATTTCTGTTTACCGGAATCATCCTGCTGATTCAGATTCCCTTGGGCGTGGTCATCGCGCTTGCCATGCCGCGTCAGGGCTTCTGGGTGCCGGTTTGCTTAGTCCTGATGGCGCTGCCGATGCTGATCCCGTGGAACGTGGTGGGGGCGATGTGGAACATCTTCACACTGCCCGACATTGGGCTGGTCGGCTATTTCCTGAACACAGTTCTCGGTATCGACTATGATATGACGCAAAGCCCGCTGGCGGCGTGGGTCACGATCATCGTGATGGACGTCTGGCACTGGACGTCGCTTGTGGTGCTGCTGGCCTATGCGGGCCTGGTGTCGATCCCCGATGCCTATTACCAAGCCGCCCGCATTGATGGCGCATCCAGCTGGTCAGTGTTTCGCTTCATCCAGCTGCCCAAAATGAAACAGGTGCTGACCATCGCCATCCTTCTTAGGTTCATGGACAGCTTCAATATCTACACCGAACCCTTTGTTCTGACCGGCGGCGGCCCCGGCAATTCGACAACCCTGCTGTCCATCGACCTTGTGAAAATCGCGCTGGGTCAGTTTGACCTTGGCCCCGCTGCGGCAATGTCGCTGATCTACTTTGCAATCACGCTTTTGGTGTCCTGGCTGTTCTACACGCTGATGACCCGCAATGACGCCAAATAGGATGCCTATGATGCGCAAACGTTCTTTAATTCCAATCATCTACATCCTGTTCCTGTTGCTGCCGATCTACTGGCTGGTCGCG
>JANNBG010000632.1:0-1872 GCA_031385205.1 Rhodobacterales bacterium | reverse complement strand
GCGGTCAAGGCGGACACGGCAGAGGCAGAAGCGCAAGAACGTGCGCGGATTGAAAGCTGGGCAGCATCCGGCAACGTCCGCTATGCGTTCATGCCCCTTCCCGAACGAGACGATCAGGGCGGGCGCATCGCGCAATATCTTCGGGCCGACCTTTCCGACCTGCACGAACTTGTCGATCAGGATGGGCTATTTCACGGCCTTCTGATTGACCTTGGGGCGGTCGCGAAACTGGTCCACAGCCGCGTCACGCTGCCCCTGCAAACCCATGTCGTGACCCTGCGCCGCGTCGAAACGGAAGGTGCAGAATGAAAAGCGACGATTGGAAACATATGACCCCGCAAGAGGTGCAGGAAGGCATGGCCAAGTTGGGCTTGCAATTCCCATCACCGAGTCAGTTTCACCGGGTCGAGTTTCGGAAGGGCGTGGACCCGAAGGCCGTGGTTGCCGAAATGACGGCGAAATTTCGTGCGGAGCGGAGCAAGCGCAAGTGACTGTCCTTTCCCGCCTTCGCGCCGGTGTCAGTGCCATCTTCGGCACCCAACCGCCTGATGTTTACAAACGCCAGATTGAGGCGGGCGGCGGCGGGCGGCGGTGGGCTGGCACGGCGATGATGCCTGCGCCGCAAGCGTCGATCCTTGCCGCCCGCGCCCCGGCAAAGGCCCGTGCGGCGGCGCTGACAATGAACAATGCGATGGGCGCGCGGATTCAGGAAACATGGCTGGCAAACCTTGTCGGCAAAGGCTGGCAGGCGCAATCGCAGCATCCCGACCCGGCGATCCGGCGGGCGCTGAACAATGATTTTGAGGAATTGACGCTGACCCTTATGCCCGTCGCGGTGCGCGCGCTGGTCAGGGATGGGGAAGCGTTTATCAGAACATCCTTCGGTGGTGATCCCGAAGGATACAGGCGGGCGGCGTTTGCCTCTTTGGCGCTGCCCGCTGACCAAATCGACCCGTCCCTGACCCGTGATCTGGGCAACGGCGGGCGCATCATCGCCGGGATTGAATTCGACGCAGGCGACCGGATCGTTGCTTACCACATCCTGCCGGATGCCCCCGGAACGCCCTTCGGCCTGATCGGTGCCCCGGTGCGGGTTCCTGCCAGCGACGTGATTCACGTTTTTGACCGGCTGTTTCCCGGCCAGACGCGGGGCATTTCTTGGCTGGCCCCGGTGCTGTTGAAGCTGGCTGACTTCGACCTTGCCAGCGACGCCATGCTGAAATCCTTGCAGGTTCAAAGCCTTATGACCGGATTTATCCGCGATGCAGAGGGCGGAACTGCTGGCTTTGAGGCGGCGAGCGGCGAAGTGAACGTTTCGCTTGAACCCGGCGCGATGCGCGTCCTGCCCTTCGGGTCCGAAGTCGAGTTTTCCACGCCGGGGCAGGGCTTGGCGCAGGCGGTGGAATTCGTCAAAGGTCAACAACGCGAAATCGCATCTGGGGTCGGACTGACCTATGAAATGCTGTCTGGCGATCTTTCCGGCACGAATTATTCCAGCGCCCGAGTCGGCTTGCTCGAATTCCGTCGCCGCTGCGAGGGGCTTCAACGGACCCTGATCGAAGCGCAGTTGCTGCGCCCCCTCTGGCGACGCTGGATTGATGCAAAGGCTCTGTCCGGCGAAATCGGTGCATCCGTATCCGAACTGGCTGACTACCGCGCCGTCAAATTCGTGGCACCCGGCTGGCAATGGGTCGACCCACTCAAAGAGGTGAACGGCGATATTCGCGCGATTGAGGCGGGCTTGAAAAGCCGTGCCGAAGTTGTCGCGGGCCGGGGTCGCGATATTGCCGAACTTGACGAAGAAATCGCGGCGGACACGTTCGCGCCCAAATCCCTCAAAACAGGAGTCTGAAAATGAGAAACTCGCTTTTC
>JANNBG010000627.1:0-3902 GCA_031385205.1 Rhodobacterales bacterium | reverse complement strand
CAAGCGCATTCCGTACCATGTGGCGATGGATTTGCTGCTGACCGGGCGGTGGTTTGACGCGGATGAGGCTTTGCGCTGGGGGCTTTTGCGCGAGGTGTGTGCTCCGTCTGAGTTGTTGGGGAAAGTGTGGGATTTGGCCCGCCTGCTGGAATCCGGCCCGCCGCTGGTGATGGCGGCGATCAAGGAAGTGGTGCGCGAGGCGGAGGCCGCGCGGTTTCAGGATGTGATGAACCGGGTGACAAAGCGGCAGTTGCCGACGGTGGACAGGCTTTATGGGAGTGAGGACCAGTTGGAGGGCGCACGGGCGTTCGCCGAGAAGCGGGAGCCGGTGTGGCGGGGGCGGTGAGGGGGGGTTACCAGCTCACTCCCTACTCACGCTTTTATCGGTAAACTTTCCAAGCGCTCGGCCTCTGCAAGAACTGCATTGCTGCCATCAAAGCCCCGCTTTGCCATGTAGGCGTGATATTCGCGTGACTTTTCTGTTTTTGCCTGCCCTGCTGCGATGTTGATTGTTTCTGGGTTATTTTCCGCATAAGTCGATACGAAAAAATATCTTGGACCGATAAGGTACTCACCGCAGTGCAACATCGCCGAGTTGCTGATGATGATGTCACCCGGATCGGCATACGCCCAGCACACATGGCGTTCGATTTCGTCGGCCTCGACAAAATCTCGCTGTAAGCGAGCTTGAGTCAGAACGTCACGATGCCGATTGAACCACTCAGTTGTTTTGGTCACGCCAACGCGCTTTGATTGTTGTGTAAATTGCGTTTCGTTATGGGAAAACGGAATGTACCCCAATGCACCACCGGATATGCCGCAGTAATGCAGAATCCGGATTATACGTTTTTGCGGGTCTTTGACTGAATAAGGCGAGGCATCACTTTCGACCAAATTGCGGTAATCGCGATGCAAACCTCTTGCTGAATAATGCGCAGCCACAGCCGAACCAAATTCAAACGAGTCCTTGCCCAGCAACGCCTGCACGATTTCAGCAATTTTTGGGTCGCTGACATATGGCCAGAAACGATCATCGTTCAGCACAGGCGCACCACCCGTTGCCCACTTCTTCCTCTTTGCAAACACATCACGAAATTCGCGCGGTTGTAGCCCCGAAAAATCAATACAGTGTTGGTTTAGTTCTTTTGACTTTTTGGGTGAATAGACGCGTCTGACTTTGACGATGTTGTATTTGTTGAACAGGTTTACGATGTGATCGATAGAGTTAGAAACATCGGCAACGCCGCACGTTTCGATTTGGCTGTATGGATTGATGCCGCGAGACAATTCGTCGTAAAAAATTCCGATCGGCCGTTTTGCGCGCGCCGACGGGTAAATTTTGGGCTGGCGTGGCGCGTCTGCAGCAGTGTTGGTTTGGGGTTGAGAAGCAGCGATTGCCGCTTCGCTCGTCACATCGGATGGATCGCTGAGTTTTGCGGAAATGCCAACTGCTGTTGGAGGTGGCGTTTTTGACGATTGAAAGCCTGGGCTTTTCGATGCAGCGATTGGCCGCCCCAATACGGCACGCGCAATATTCTTGAAGTAGCTCATGGTTTTTCCATCTGTCGACGAAGGGCATAGGACTTTTTTCAATCAACGACAGCAAGGCCGCGAATCGTCTATACTTTAGAGTAGTAAAGGAATTTCACATCAGTTCAAGGGCCAAAGATGCAAATTCTGCTATTTCGCATTTGTCTGGAAATTGAGGGAGTTGCGGCTGTATGTAAGGCTGGACGGGAGCCAACCAGGCCGCTTGGTAACCAAACGCCGTCGCCATGGTGGGTTGAAAACCCACCCTACGGGTCGCGCCAAAACCGACCTCCCCCCGTCGCTTCCTGCCCATCCCCTGCCTCACCCCTGCGCTACAAACTGATACCCCCGGCGCGAGGCACCACTTGGAACCCGACTACATCATCATCGGCGCGGGCTCGGCTGGCTGTGTGCTGGCCAACAAACTCAGCGCCAGCGGCAAGCATAACGTCACCGTGCTGGAGGCTGGCGGCTCTGATCGGCGGTTCTACGTCAACCTGCCACTGGGGTATGGCAAGCTGTTCTATGACCCTGCGGTGAACTGGATGTACCAGACGGAGCCGGACCCGGGGCTGGACAATCAGCGGGACCACTGGCCGCGGGGGAAGGTGCTGGGGGGGTCGTCCAGCATCAACGCGATGGTGTGGATCAGGGGGCACCGGGCGGATTATGACGACTGGGGCCGTGCCGCGCCGGGGTGGGGGTGGGACGATGTGCTGCCCGCATACCGGGCGATTGAGGATAATGAGGCGGGGGGGGATGCATACCGGGGCCAAGGCGGGCCTTTGTTTGTCTCGGCCAACCGCCAGGGTCTGCATCCGTTGGTGGGGGATTATCTGGCGGCTTGTGCGCAGGCGGGTTTGGCTGAAACCAGCGATTTCAACGGGGCCAATCAAGAGGGCGCGGGCAATTACCAGATGACGATCAAGGGGGCGCGGCGCAACTCCACCGCGCGGGCGTTTTTGTGGCCTGCGATGGGGCGAAGGAACTTGCGGGTTATTAAGCGGGCGATGGTGACGAAGGTTGTCATCGAGGCGGGCCGCGCTGTGGGGGTGGAAGACCTGCACAAGGGGCAAATGCATGTGCTGCGCTGCAAGGGCGAGGTGATCCTGTCGGGCGGGGCGATCAATTCGCCGCAACTGCTGCAACTGTCAGGCATCGGACCGGGGGCGTTGTTGCAGTCGCATGGCATTCCTGTGGTGCAGGATAATGCGAATGTGGGCGACCATCTGAACGACCATCAGGGAGTGAACTATACCTATGCCATGAAAGTGCCGACGTATAATGATGCGCTGCGGCCATGGTGGGGGAAACTGCGGGCGGGGATGCAGTGGGCGCTGCGGGGGCAGGGGCCGCTGGCCAAGTCGATCAACCATGCGGGGGGGTTCTTTCGGACGTCACCGGATTTGGATCGGCCGAATATGCAGTTGTATATGCAAGCGTTTTCGACGCTACTGCCAAAGGCGGGGGAGCGGCCTGTGCTGACACCGGACCCGTGGTCGGGGATGTCGATTGGCCTTTCGAATTGCAGGCCGACGAGCCGGGGGCATATCCGGATCGGGTCGGCGGATGCGCTGGTGCATCCGGTGATTACGGCGAATGCGTTTTCAACGGATCATGATGTGGCGGAAATGCTGCTGGCGGTGAAGTTTCTGCGGACGCTTGCAGCGCAACCGGCGCTGGCGCGGCTGATCAAGGAGGAGCTGCGGCCGGGGTCTGCGGTGCAGACGGATGAGGATTTGGTGCGCGATTTCCGGCGGCGGTCGGGGACGGTGTATCACCCAAGCTGCACCTGCCGGATGGGGACGGATGCAACGGCTTCGGTGGTGGATGCGAGGCTGCGGGTGCATGGGGTGGCGGGGCTGCGGGTGATTGCTCCAAGCGCGTTCCCGAACCAGATGGCGGGGAACACGAATGCGCCCGCGAGTTTGATGGGGTGGAAGGGGGCGGAAATGGTGCTGGAGGACGCGGGGTAGGGGCTATTCCCCGCGGGGAAAGCGCTTTGACCCCTCCAGCACGTTCAGATCCATGTGGTTGCGCATGTATTGTTCGGACGCTTTCTGCAAGGGCTGGAAATCCCACGGGAAATAGGCGCCATTGCGCAGGGCGGGGTAGACGATCCAGCGGCGGGCCTGGCTTTCGCGGACGGCGGCGTCAAAGCGGGGCATGTCCCAGCGCGTGGTAATTTGGGCCATGAGGGCATGCAGCGTGGCGGCGTGGGCGGGGTTGGTGGCAAGGTTGGTGCGTTCTTGGGGGTCTGTTGCAAGGTCGAACAGTTGCACGGGGTCCAGCGCGCAGTGGACGACTTTGTAGCGGTCGGCCACAAGGCACACGAGGGGGGCATCGGAGCCTTCGGCGGCGTATTCGATGAC
>JANNBG010000607.1:0-1507 GCA_031385205.1 Rhodobacterales bacterium | reverse complement strand
AGAAAATTCGCGGTGAAGGGCTGCTTCGGCCGATCTATCTATACCCGATGGCGCTGTCGTTCATCGTCACCGGCACCGCGTGGAAATGGTTTCTAGACCCCGGCATCGGGTTGGAAAAAACCATGCATCTGTGGGGCTGGACCAGCTTTTCGTTTACTTGGATCAAAGACAGCGATCTCGCGATCTACTGCATCGTTATCGCTGCCGTCTGGCAAACCAGCGGGTTCGTGATGGCAATGTTTCTGGCGGGCCTGCGCGGGATTGATAACGAAATCCTAAAGGCAGCGCAGATTGATGGCGCCACCACATGGCAGCTTTATCGCCGCATCGTGATCCCCATGCTGCGGCCTGCGTTTCTGTCAGCATTTGTCATTCTTAGCCACCTTGCGATCAAATCCTATGATCTGGTGATTGCGCTTACGGGTGGTGGGCCAGGCCGATCTACTGAATTGCCGGCCACCTTCATGTATTCCTACACCTTCACCCGCAACCAGATGGGCGTGGGGGCGGCATCTGCCGTGGTTATGCTGATGACGATTGCCGCGATCATGATCCCCTATCTTTATTCCGAGTTGAAGGAGAAGAAGTGATGTCGGTCGCAACCCAAGACACCGCCGTCAACACAGGCCGCATCGCGCGCACCTTCATCTAACTGGTCCTGCTGCTGGCCGCGCTGTTCTATCTGCTGCCGCTTTATGTGATGGCGGTGAATTCGGTCAAACCCTTGGCCGAAATCACAGGTGGCAATATGCTGGCGCTGCCGCAATCCATAACGTTGGAACCGTGGCGGCAGGCGTGGTCCACCGCCCAAATCGGTGTCGAACCTACCGGGTTAAAGCCCTATTTCCTGAACTCGATCCTGATGGTTGTGCCCGCCGTTTTAATATCGACAATTGTCGGGGCGCTAAACGGCTATGTGCTGACGAAATGGCGGTTCAAATACGATACCATCATTTTCGGCCTGATGCTGTTTTCGTGCTTTATTCCGTTTCAGACCGTGCTGATCCCGATGGCGATGGTGTTGGGTAAGCTGGGGCTGGCGGGCACCGTATCGGGGCTGGTGCTGGTGCATGTGGTGTACGGGATTGGCTTTACCACGCTGTATTACCGCAATTATTACGCCAGCTTTCCGACCGAACTGGTGCGTGCCGCGATGATTGATGGCGCGGGTTTTTTCCGCATCTTCTGGCGCATCATGCTGCCAGTATCGGGGCCGATTACCGTTGTATCGGTGATCTGGCAGTTCACCAATATCTGGAACGATTTTCTGTTCGGCGTTTCATTCGGCGGCACCAGCCAACCGATGACGGTGGCGCTGAACAACCTCGTTCAATCCTCAACTGGCGTCAAAGAATACAACGTCCATTTCGCGGGCGCTATCCTTGCCGCCTTGCCTACCCTTTTTGTCTACATCGTCGCAGGCCGCTACTTTGTGCGCGGGCTGATGGCGGGCAGCGTAAAGGGGTGAGAAGCGGTGGCGCACAGCGACAGCGAGGCGTCCAGTGGA
>JANNBG010000521.1:0-1959 GCA_031385205.1 Rhodobacterales bacterium | reverse complement strand
TTGTCAATATGGCAAGAAAAGTGCCCCCCTTCCCTCCCCCCGCCTTTTCCTGTATGCGCCCGCAATCTGTGACGTGAGGCCTGCCCCCGGCCACATGCAAAGGATAGGGGGCGGCGGCAATGGGGCCGCCATGCAAAGGGAAGCCATGGCAGGGGCCATGCGTGCTTCCATATAGGGAACGATCAATGTTCAATGTGACGAAGAAAACAATCCAGTGGGGCGGCGAAACGCTGACACTGGAATCGGGCAAGGTTGCGCGGCAGGCCGATGGGTCGGTCATTGCCACGCTGGGTGACACGAGTGTCATGGCCAACGTGACCTACGCCCGCACGCAAAAGCCGGGGCAGGACTTTTTCCCGCTGACCGTGCATTACCAAGAGAAATACTATGCCGCAGGGAAAATTCCCGGTGGCTTTTTCAAACGTGAGGCACGCCCTTCCGAAAAGGAAACGCTCACCTCGCGTCTGATTGACCGCCCGTGCCGCCCGCTGTTCGTTGACGGCTTCAAGAACGAAGTCTTGGTCATGGCCACGGTCCTGTCGCACGATCTGCATAACGAACCCGATATCCTCGCCATGATTGCCGTATCCGCAGCCCTGACCATCTCCGGTGTGCCGTTCATGGGCCCGATTGGGGCCGCCCGCGTGGGCTTCTCCAATGGCAACTATGTGCTGAACCCAGCCGTGGACGACATGCAGAACCTGCGCAACAACCCCGAACAGCGCCTTGATCTGGTCATTGCTGGCACCAAAGACGCTGTGATGATGGTCGAATCTGAGGCATACGAGTTGACCGAGGCTGAAATGCTGGGTGCCGTCAAGTTCGGCCATGCCGCCATGCAGCCGGTGATCGACATGATCATGGACTTTGCCGAAGATTGCGCGAAAGAGCCGCTCGACTTTACCCCGCCAGACTATTCCAAACTGTATGCCGCAGTGAAGAAAGCGGGCGAAAAACCCATGCGCGCCGCCTTTGCCATCCGTGACAAGCAGGCCCGCACCACCGCCATTGATGACGCGGTTACCGCCATCAAAGCCAAGCTGTCGGAAACCGAACTGGCCGATGGCAACCTTGGGTCAGCCATCAAGAAACTGGAATCGTCCATCCTGCGTGGCGATGTCGTCAAGACCGGCATCCGCATTGACGGGCGTGATACCAAAACCGTGCGCGCAATTGTTGGCGAAACCGGCGTTCTGCCGCGCACGCACGGCTCGGCCCTTTTCACCCGTGGTGAAACACAGGCATTGGTTGTGACCACGCTGGGCACCGGCGAAGATGAACAGATCATCGACGCGCTGCATGGCAATTCACGCTCCAACTTCCTGCTGCATTACAACTTCCCGCCCTATTCGGTGGGTGAAGTGGGCCGTGTCGGCTCCCCCGGTCGCCGTGAAATCGGCCATGGCAAACTCGCATGGCGCGCGTTGCAGGCGGTTCTGCCTGCCGCAACCGACTTCCCCTACACCATCCGTTTGGTGTCGGAGATTACCGAAAGCAACGGCTCCTCCTCCATGGCGTCAGTCTGCGGTGGCAGCCTTTCCATGATGGATGCGGGCGTTCCGTTGAAGGCCCCGGTGGCCGGTGTGGCCATGGGTCTGATCCTGGAAGACGATGGCAAGTTTGCGATTTTGACCGACATTCTGGGTGATGAAGACCACCTGGGCGATATGGACTTCAAGGTTGCAGGCACCGCCAACGGCATCACATCGCTGCAGATGGATATAAAGATTGCCGGGATCACCCCGGAAATCATGGAACAGGCGCTTGCGCAGGCCCGTGACGGCCGGATGCATATTCTGGATGAGATGAACAAGGCGCTGTCGGCCCCGCAAGGCTTCAGCGAATACGCGCCAAAGATCGAAACCATGCAGATCCCCACCGACAAAATCCGTGAGGTCATCGGGTCCGGCGGCAAGGTCATCCGTGAGATTGTCGAGGTTTCGGGGGCCAAGGTCGATA
>JANNBG010000519.1:0-2167 GCA_031385205.1 Rhodobacterales bacterium | reverse complement strand
CGAACACAAACAGGCCTTGCTCGGGGGCGGACTGCGCCATCAGGAAGCGCGGCTGCACCTCGACTTGGAATTGGTACTTGGACATGCCTGCATCCTACCTTTTTACGAGTGCTGCCTTCTCGAAACCTGTCGACGTCGAGGTCATCGCGCCCGGTTAAACTTTGTAACCCGCAGCCCCCCAAGGTCTTTCCATGAACCCGTCAACGCACTTCCGTATTGCGCCATCCATCCTATCCGCTGATTTGGCCAGCCTGGGCACCGAGGTGAAATCCGTGATTGACGCGGGCTGCGACTGGATTCATTTTGACGTGATGGACAACCATTACGTACCGAATCTCACCTTTGGCCCGATGATTTGCAGCGCTGTCAAACCGCATGCAAAAACCGCAGCAGGTGTCGCCGTGCCCATCGACGTGCACTTGATGGTGCAGCCTGTCGATGCGCTGGCGGGCGCGTTTGCCGATGCGGGGGCTGACCTGATCAGCTTTCACCCCGATGCCAGCGGCCACGTGCACCGCAGTATTCAAGCCATCAAGAGCAAGGGCTGCAAAGTGGGCCTGGTGTTCAACCCCGCCGCATCCATGGACGTGCTGGACTGGGTGATTGACGACATTGACCTCATCTTGATCATGAGCGTGAACCCGGGCTTTGGCGGGCAGAGCTTCATTGACTCGGCGCTGCGCAAAATCGAAGCGGCGCGAAAGCGAATTGATGCCTGCGGCAAAGACATCCGGCTGGAGGTGGATGGCGGCATCAAGGTCGATAACATTCGCCGCGTGGCCGATGCGGGGGCCGACACTTTTGTGGCGGGCAGTGCAATTTTCAATGCGCCAGACCGGCCCGCCGTGGTTGCCGCCATGCGCGAGGCGCTGCATGCTAACCGATAGCCCTATGGATAGTCCTATCGATAGCCCGACCTTGCAGGCACGCGCGCGTTACCGCTGAGTGATTGTTGTGTCCCGCGAAGTCTGAGCGGCAAACGGGCCACGCAGCGCGACCCGGCCCAGGTGGCTGTCAACCTGCAAGCGGTCCGGTATCACCATGGCGCTCAGGCCAGTGTCTTCGTGAAACACCACCAGCTCCACGCCGCCAGACAACTCCACCGACTGCGGCCCCAGCGGCGTGCAGCGGCTCATGTCCCACCGCACCTTGAACGCTTTTGCGGGTACCAGCTCGCCGGGCACCATCGGCTTACCGTCGATCATGACGGTAGTGCCTGGATCGCAGAAAAAATCCATCGCGGTGTCGGTCCACCGGGGTGGTACCGCATCGTCGATCAAGGGCACCAACAGCGCGTTGAGTGCGAAGCGGTAAAGGTCGATCGGCATGGGTGCATCGGGTATCACGTCGTCGGCCACGGGCATGGCGACAGGCGTATGTGACGCGATCACGGCCAGTTTGGGCTGAGGCGCGGCTGGCGCGGCGATAGCCGTATCAACGTCGGTCATGCTCAAATTGACAGTGGCAAGGAACAGTCCCCAGACAATCATGGCACCGACCAAACCGCCAGGGCTGAGCGTATAGGACTCAACGGGCGGGCATGGGTTGCTGTGTTGGGTTGAATGGTTGGCGGTCATACAGTTCTCCTTCTAGGCGGTTGCACGCCAGGGTGGCGCGTCAGGTAAGCTTAAGAAGTCAAGCGCAACGCGGATGTACAAAAAAACACAGTTTTGCGCAAATACCTTCAGCGCGTGTCTTTCGGGGCACTCTTTGCCACGCAACCAACATCGACCAGGAGACCCAGCAGTGTCCAGACAGCCAGTGACCGGATCGGGATTTGCCCTCAGCAACGTGAGGCTGTTTCAGGACGTTGCGCGCGAGCGGCTGGAGCTGCTGTCGCGCCAATGCTCGTGGTACCGGTATGGCAGGGGCGCGGAGATCATTGGGCAGCAGACCACGGGCCGCGATGTCTACTTCATCGCCAGCGGCTCGGTGCGGGTGCGCACGTATTCGGCAAGCGGTCGGCAGGCGAGTTTTCGGGATGTGGGGGCCGGGGCGATCATCGGCGACATTGCGGCTGTCGATGGCGGACCGCGCTCGACGGATATCTCCGCAATCTCCGAATCTGTGCTCGCAGCGCTGCCTGCTGCGGCCTTCCTGCTGCTGCTTCAGGAGCAGCCGGTGGTGCACGAACGCTACCTTCGTTATCTCACGGGCTTGATTCGCC
>JANNBG010000517.1:0-3595 GCA_031385205.1 Rhodobacterales bacterium | reverse complement strand
CTGTGACGAGCGTGTTGCATTACACCGACGGGTTGCCGCCGCATGAATTGCCGATTGTGGTGACGGGTCTGGGTGAGGAAGAACTGGGGCGCGAGGGAACCGAGGGTGCGATGCGCCGGGCGTGGAAAGCGCTGGACCCTGCCTTGCCAGCAGTGGTGGTGACGGGGTCGATTGCCGAGATGATCGGCGGTGGCGTCACACCAATGGGCACGAATATTCAACGGTTCCTGCCGCGCACGATTGATGAGGATCAATGGCAATGCGCCGACCGCGCGATGACGTGGATTTTCACGGAATTCGGGATGACGAAAGGGCGCATGCCGCCTGAGGCGAAGCGCGATGAGGGGCAAAAGCCCCGCGTAAATATTCTGGGGCCGATGTATGGCACGTTCAACATGGCGTCGGACCTGCATGAAATTCGCCGTCTGGTCGAAGGCATCGGCGCGGATGTGAACATGGTGATGCCGCTGGGAGCACACCTGGCGGAAATGCGGCATCTGGTGAATGCGGATGTGAATATCTGCATGTACCGCGAATTTGGCCGGGGGCTGTGCGAGGTGCTGGGCAAGCCGTATTTGCAAGCGCCGATCGGGATGGACTCGACGACCGCCTTTCTGCGCACTTTGGGCGGTATGCTGGGCTTGGAGGTGGAGCCGTTTATCGAGCGGGAAAAGCATTCGACGCTGAAGCCCGTGTGGGATTTGTGGCGCAGCGTGACGCAGGATTTCTTTGCGACGGCGAGCTTTGGCATCGTGGCGAACGAGACCTATACGCGCGGGATCCGCTGCTATCTGGAGGATGATCTTGGCCTGCCTTGCGCATTCGCGGTGGCACGCGTGGCGGGGAAAAAGACCAACAATGATGCTGTGCGGGCGCTGATCCACCAGCACAAGCCATTGATCCTGATGGGGTCCATCAATGAAAAGATGTATCTGGCGGAGATGAAGGCAGGCTTCGGCCCGCAGCCATCCTTCATCGCGGCGTCGTTTCCGGGGGCAGCAATCCGCCGGGCCACGGGCACGCCGATGATGGGGTATGCCGGGGCGGTGTGGATTTTGCAGGAGGTCTGCAACGGGCTGTTTGACGCGTTGTTCCACATCCTGCCGCTGGGCACGGTGATGGATGCGGCGGAGGCAACGCCGACAACATTGCGGCGCGATTTCCCGTGGGATGTCGATGCGCAGGCGGAACTGGACCGGATCGTCAGCGAACACCCGGTTCTGACACGAATTTCAGCGGCGCGCACGTTGCGCGACGCGGCCGAGAAATCGGCACTCGACCAAGGCGCGGAACGCGTGGTGGTGGAGACCGTCGTGGCCCTGCGTGGGCCAAAACAGACAATACTGGCAGGAGGAAAATCATGAGCGACCAGACCGCAGGCAGTGGCACGGGTGATACGCACCATGCAGCGCACCGCACACCACATGCTGAATTCTATGCCTACTTCACGGTCATCTTTCTGGTGGCGATCCCCTTTGCGATCCTTGGTTGGGTCGCGCGGCTGGTGATCTCGCAGAAACTGCCCGCGATGAACCCGATTTTCCGCGCCTGGGCTGATGCCGGCGCGATCACGCCTTCGATCTTTCGCGCCTAAGGGCACGCAAGCGAAGCGCAGGGCCAACCACCCTGCATGCTACCTCTGGGCCGCACACATGTGCGGGGCGGAGCGTCGGAGGGGGGAAACCCCGGTCCGGCAACCTGGCCGCAGGGTTTGCGGCGTCGGTCTGCCATCCCGGAGGATAACATGGCTGATAGAAGTGACCTGAGTTTCACAGGTCTGACAGACGACCAGGCGCAAGAGTTGCACAGCGTCTACATGAGCGGGCTGATCTTGTTCACGACAGTGGCCATCATCGCCCACATTGCCGTCTACATCTGGCGCCCCTGGTTCGTTTGAGGAGGAACGAGACATGTCGAAATTCTACAAAATCTGGCTGATCTTCGACCCCCGCCGCGTGTTTGTGGCACAGGGTGTTTTCCTGTTCCTGCTGGCTGCGATGATTCACCTCGTCCTGCTGAGCAACCCGGATTACAACTGGTTCAACCTTGCTGCCGCATCGCGTGCAGCGCCGGTTGCGACCCAATAATCTGGACCACCGCGCTTGCGGGCGGCCCCTGGTCGCCCGCGGCAAACCTGACAAATCGCAACCGGACGGCGCGCGCCCGCGCATTCCTTTGGCAAACCACAACAATCGGCGGGCAGTGATGCACGCCCCTTGCCAAACTGGGAGAGGGAAGCATGGCACTGCTCAGCTTCGAACGAAAATACCGCGTGCCGGGAGGCACGCTTGTCGGCGGGAACTTGTTCGACTTTTGGGTCGGGCCGTTCTATGTGGGTTTCTTTGGCGTGACGACGTTCTTCTTTGCAGCGTTGGGCACGATCATGATCTTTTACGGCACGGCGATGGAGGGGGTGTGGAACCCCTGGCTGATTTCCATTGACCCGCCGACGATCGAATACGGGCTTGGCGTGGCACCTTTGATGCAAGGCGGGTTATGGCAGCTTATCACCGTATGTGCGATCGGGGCGTTCATCAGCTGGGCACTGCGCGAGGTGGAAATCTGCAACAAGCTGGGCATGGGCTATCATGTGCCGGTGGCCTTTGGTGTGGCGATCTTTGCCTATGTGACGCTGGTGGTGATCCGGCCGATGCTGATGGGGTCCTGGACCTATGCGTTTCCGTATGGAATCTTCAGCCATCTGGATTGGGTTAGCAACACGGGCTATACCTATGGCAACTTTCACTACAATCCGCTGCACATGGTGGCTGTGACGTTCTTCTTTACGACGGCACTGGCGCTGGCCTTGCATGGCGGCTTGATCCTGTCGGCGGCGAACCCTGAAAAGGGCAAGGAGATGCGGACGCCGGACCATGAAGACACGATGTTCCGTGATCTGATCGGGTATTCGGTGGGCACGCTTGGCATCCACCGGGTGGGGCTGCTGTTGGCACTGAACGCGGGGTTCTGGAGTGCGATGTGCATTCTGGTATCGGGGACCATCTGGTTTGACCAATGGGTCGTGTGGTGGGACTGGTGGTTGAATCTGCCGTGGTGGGCTGGCATTCCGGGAGGCGTCAATGGCTGAGTATCAAAACATCTTCACGCAGGTACAAGTGCGTGCAGCGCCGGAAATGGGCGTGGTCGAAGGGGTGGATCTGTCAAACCGGACAAAAGGCGCGTCATTTTCGACAACGCTGGGTTGGTTGGGCAATGCGCAACTGGGGCCGATCTATCTGGGCACGTTCGGGGTGATCTCGCTGGCGACGGGCCTGATCTGGTTCATGATGATTGGCGGGTGGTATTGGGATCAGGCGGGCTATAACCCGGCGGTGTTCATGCGCGATCTGTTCTGGTTCAGTCTGGACCCACCTGCACCTGAATATGGCCTGTCGTTTCCGCCGATGCGTGAAGGGGGCTATTTCCTGATTGCAGGGTTCTTCTTTCTGATCTCGCTTTCAACCTGGTGGGTGCGTACCTATCTGCGGGCCGAGGCGTTGGGGATGGGCAAACACATTGCCTGGGCCTTTGCGTCGGCCATCTGGTTGGTGCTGGTGTTGGGTCTGATCCGGCCCATTCTGATGGGATCGTGGTC
>JANNBG010000626.1:0-3646 GCA_031385205.1 Rhodobacterales bacterium | reverse complement strand
CCGAAAATCGGTGAACAGGCCCAGCATGTCATCCACCACCAGCACCTGCCCATCACAGTGCACGCCCGCACCAATGCCAATGGTGGGAATGGTCAGCGTTTCGGTGATCCGCGTGGCCAGCCCCTCCGGCACCTTTTCCAGCACCACGGCAAAGGCCCCGGCACCCTGCACAGCCACAGCATCAGCCATCACCCGGTCAGCTTCCGCATCACGCCCGACGACCTTGTACCCACCGATGGTGTTCACCGACTGCGGCGTCAGCCCGATATGCGCCATCACCGGCACGCCCCGCGCCGTCAAAAACGCAATCGTATCGGCCATGTGCAAGCCACCCTCCAGCTTGACACAGGCACACCCGGTTTCTGCCATCACCCGGCTGGCCGCGCGAAACGCCTGCTGCGGGCTTTCCTCATATGATCCGAACGGCAGATCGATCACCACCATGGCCTTCGAAATCCCCCGCATCACTGCGCGGCCATGCAGGATCATCATGTCCAGCGTCACCCCGATGGTCGATGGCAACCCGTGGATCACCATGCCAAGGCTGTCACCGACCATCGCCACATCGCATGCGGCATCGACGATTCGCGCCATCGGCGTGGTGTAGGCCGTCAAGACCACAATGGGCACGCCACCCTTCATGGCCGTGATATCGGCGGGCAAAGTGCGGCGGATGGGGCTGGTTGCGCTCAAGGGTTTCGCTCCGGCTGATTGGCGCGTTATAGCTTGGCAGAATGTGCTGCACCAGCAAACGTTTAAGGGGGGATAGAATGGGGTTGTTGGAACAGGTCACACAGGCAGGCGTCGTGGCCCAGGTCACACGGCCCGATGCGGCCAAGATTATCGCGGGTGATCCGGTGCATACGACGTGGAACCTTGAAGATCGCGATGGGCTGTATTGCGGGCTGTGGCAATCATCGCCGGGCACATGGCGCATCAGTTACGACGAATGGGAATACATGCACATTCTGGCAGGCATGTCGGTTGTAACGGACACCGCTGGCAAGGCCACAACCCTGCGGGCGGGCGACAGTTACATCATCCGCCCGGGGTTTGTCGGTGTCTGGGAAGTCGTCGAGACAACGTTGAAAGACTATGTCATCAAGACCTGAGGGTCAGCCGTTGCTGTCCGCCGCATTTGGTGCAATTTCTGGCGCCGCCTCTGCCGCTGCCGCTGCCCGTGCTGCATCCCGCTTGGCCACGGTCACCAGATCACGCTCTTTTTGCGCAATGTTTTCAGGTGTTTCCGGCACAGCATGGCCTTCGTAATCGTCCATGAAGGGTCCGTCCAACGCAATGCTTTCTTCCAAAGACCGCACTTTGACCCGCGTTCCCAGCGGCACACGACTGAACAGGTCTATCGCATCCTGATTGAACAGCCGGATACAGCCTGCTGAGGTCGCATGCCCAATGGTTTCATTCTGGATCGTGCCGTGGATACGGAAATAGCTGTCACGCCCATTGCGATACAGATACATCGCCCGCGCGCCCAACGGGTTAATCAACCCACCCGGCAGGCCACCCGCATAGGCGGCATATAGATCAGGCCGCGTCCGCACCATATTGGCGGTTGGCGTCCAGGATGGCCATTCTTCCTTGCGCTGGATGGATCCACTGCCCTGAAAGGCCAGACCGTCACGTCCCACAGCAATGGCGTAACGCATGGCCCGCGCGCCTTCCAGCACCAGATATAGCCTGCGCGAATGGGTATCGACGACAATTGTTCCCGGGCTTTCAGACCCGGCGTAGTCAATTTCTTCGCGCCTGATGCGCCCTTCCAAAATGCGCGGATTGACCGCGGGGATCAGGAAAGCCCCGTCCTGCACTTCCTCATACCCGGGGACCGTGACCTTGGTCATGACTACCGGCTGGGCCGCGCAAGCGGCAAGAAACAGAACAGCGATCAGGCTGGCAGTGCGGGAAAATGCAAATGTCACGGGTGAGTCCTGAAATGGGGGCCGAATTACCGCACAAAAGCGCCAATGCGGGTGGAAGGGTCAAGGGCCCCTGTCACGGAATCACAACAAAAAGCCGATGCGTGGCCCTGCAGTTGGCGTTGCGCCGCATTTTGCCGCGCAGCGCCGGTGATTATTGGGGCCGCATTACCCCACGACGTTAAAACCCGGGCCATAGGGATAGCCCGTGATGTTCTCGTTCCCGTCTTCGGTCACTACAAAGATATCATGCTCGCGGTACCCGCCCGCACCCGGCTGGCCCTCAGGAATCGTCAGCATCGGCTCCATCGAAATGACCATGCCCGGTTCCAGCACCGTGTCGATATCTTCGCGCAGCTCCAGCCCCGCCTCACGGCCATAGTAATGCGACAGGATGCCGAACGAATGGCCATAGCCAAAGGTGCGGTATTGCAGCATCTGCCGGTCCGCCAGGAATTCATTGATCTGCGCCGTGATTGCCGCACAGGAATTGCCCGCCTTCAGCAGCCCCATGCCAAATTCATGCGCCGCCACGTTCGCTTCCCACACATGCAAGCTGGCCGGGTCCACCTCGCCCACAAACAGCGTGCGTTCCAAAGCCGTGTAATAGCCGCTGATCATTGGAAAGCAGTTCAGGCTAAGAATATCGCCGCGCTGCAACACACGGGCAGTCACCGGATTATGCGCCCCGTCCGTATTGATGCCCGACTGAAACCACACCCAGGTATCGCGGTATTCCGCATCCGGGAAACGCTTTGCAATCTCTGCCTCCATCGCGTCGCGCCCGGCCATCGCCACGTCAATCTCGCGCACGCCGTCACGGATCGCATCGCGGATCGCATAGCCGCCCACATCAGCCACATTGGCGCCATGCTTGATAAGCGCAATCTCGGCAGGGCTTTTCATCATCCGCTGCTGCATCGTCGCGGGCGCGATATCCATGCCGCGTTTGGGTTGCAAAAAGCTGTTCAGTTTCTCCGCCCGCTCCATCGTCAGATGGTCGGCCTCGACCCCAATCGCGCGCCCCGTGCCCGTCACCGACACCACCGCGCGCCAGAAATTGTCGCGCTGCCAGTCGGTATAGGTGATGTTGTCCTCAACGCTGCGCCGCCACGGCTGGCCCGCATCAATCCCGGCGCTGATCGTCACGCACGCTGTGGCCGTAACCACGCACGCATAAGGGCGACCAAAGCTGCAATAGAGAAAACCAGAGTAGTAGGCGACGTTGTGCATTGATGTCAGCACAACCGCATCCAGGCCATGCAATTCCATGATGTCGCGCAGGCCCTCAAGCCGCGCCTCGTATTCTTCGGGCGCAAAGGGCAGCACTGCCTTGGTGCCATTATGAAAACGGTATTGTTCCGGGCGTTCCAACGTCATTTCAGACCTCATCAAGGGGGTCTGCCTGCGGCACGGACCCCGAAAGATCCCGGCGTGCAGGACGAAAGCAGGGGTTTCCTGCAAGCAACGGAAGGCACGCCTTCCTGTAGCGACGCCATCGCTACGGCTTGCGCACCATCTAGCCGCCAAACCCCGCTTTTGGCAAGTAGGGTGCGCATTCATTGCGCACCTCCCCTGACGCCTTGTCACCCCGGCGGAATCCCCCCAACCCGCTTGAATCCCCGCAAAAATCTCCCATCTCCCATACAACCAAACCAACATCGGAGAATTCAATGCGCTGCCCCGTAGACAATGAAACCCTCGTCATGGCC
>JANNBG010000465.1:0-8360 GCA_031385205.1 Rhodobacterales bacterium | reverse complement strand
TTCCACCATGCCCTTGACTGCAACGATAGACCCCATGTCTTCCGCGATATCCAGCACGCCATACAGGTTGGCCTTTTCCGGCGGCACTTCCATTGCGGCGACCATATTGCCACCGGTCTGTTCATACGCCTCGACCATCTGCTGCAGACACGGCTTTTCCGATGCGATCACATCGTCTGGCAACAGCACGGCGAAAGGCTCATCTCCAATCAGGCGGCGCGCGCACCACACCGCATGGCCAAGACCCAAGGGGCGCGTCTGCCGCAGATAGGCGATGGCCCCGGAGTCCATATTGGTGGCGCGCAAGACTTCCAGCAACTGGTCCTTACCCGCGCGTTTCAGCGATGATTCCAACTCGGGCGCACTGTCGAAATAATCCTCCAACGCGGATTTCCCGCGCGAGGTGACAAAGATGAATTCCTTCATGCCCGCCGCCCGCGCCTCATCAATTGCGTATTGGATCAGCGGGCGGTCAACCAGCGTCATGATCTCTTTCGGGATCGACTTGGTCGCCGGCAAAAAGCGGGTGCCCAGACCGGCCACGGGAAACACAGCTTTTGTGACTTTCTTTACTTTCATTCCGACTGGGTGTCCCTTTTGAAGCATCGCAGGTGGTCTCATGCTGGTTGACAACCCCTTGGCCGACGAATGTGTTCCCCTATGCCACTACTATATGATGGCAAAACTGCGTCAATTCACCCGGAATCGTGCGATTGTTCGCAGTATGGCGATATTTCCCCCTTCTCGGCCGGATGCCAGACGTCAGACGACGGGCCTAACGCTTGCAATGCGGCGTTGCTCCATGGCAATGCGCCGCCCGAACAGGTGCCACTTCACTGGCGGGCCACCACGGTCAGACGGGCCAAACAACCCACCGCGCTGCACCCAGAACCCACGCGCGTCAAACTGCATCTGATGCGCGCGCATGGTGGGCGACAGGGCGATGATGGTGGCAATTTGTGTCTCAGAAACGGCCATCGCCCGCTGCCGCAACGCAGCCAGTTGCCAGATGCGCCCGGGCAGAGTGCAGCCCGGACGTGGGCCTGTGCCCAAAGGTAGGAAAGGCGCGCCCTTTGCTATCGCGTCCAACGGTTCCAAAGCGCGGGACTGCCCCTCCGCCCAACCCGCGGCCAAAGTCTGCATCAACCTTGCCACATCCCCCGGCATGATCCGCCCTGCCACCATATGGCCCAGCGCGCGTTTGCGTTGTTCGGCCTGCAAACGGGGCCAGACTGTTTCATTCGCCCCATGCCTTTGCAAAAATATGGCGGAACTCGCACCAATCTCGTGCAAGGATATGGGCACCCGGTCACCCCTCCGCCGCGCGCTGGCGGCATAGCCGTGGTGGACCTGCGCATCCGGCACAACGGCGGTCAGCCCACCAAGCGCCGCAATACGCAGGTTCAGGTCGGCCTCATCAAGGTAAAACCGATAGGCAGGATCAAAGCCGCCCACCTTGCGCAGCACATCCGCGCGAAAGGCGCAGTTGGTGCCCTGCGTCTTGACCGTGCGCTGCCCAGTGCCATGCATCAGCGTTGTCACAGTCACGTCCAGCGGATGATCCGCCCCTGACGCATCCACCTACATCGCCCGCCATTGGTACGAAATCCCGTTGCGGCCGCGCACAAAGCCGCCCGCCTGATGTACGGCATCATCTGCAAAAGGCGCAACCAGACGCCCTGCCCATGTCGGTTCCGGCACCGCATCATCATCCAGAAAGGCAATCATCTGCCCCCCCGCCACTGCAATCCCCGCATTGCGCGCGGCACTGATGTTGGCCGCGTCGAACGCCACCAGTTTGATTGGCAATCCCAGGGCCCAGACCGCCGCACATCCCGCAGGGTCCGCCACCACCACCAGCTCCAAATCCACATGGTCGTTTTGCCGCACCCCCGCAATCGCCCGCAACAGCGCATCCGTCCGGTGGCGGCTGACAATGACGACCGAAAGCTGCATCAGCCCATCTCGGCCATCATCGCCTCAATGCGCGCAACATCCGACGGGTTGTTCAACTCCCAAAACTGGCGTCCGCGCGCCTGCACCTCCACACACAAAACTGCCCTGCCGTTTTCCAGAAACCGCAACTGCTCCAACCCCTCCAGCGTCTCCAGCGGCCCCACAGGCCACGCCGGATACGCCGCCAAGGCCGCAGGCCTGTACGCATAAACCCCGACATGGTGAAACACCGGCGTGGGCGCGACATCCGCATAGACCTGCCCCGTAAACGGGATCACTTCCTTGCTGAAATACAAGCCCCGCATCCCCGCCCCGAACACCGCTGTCGTGCCCCCCACACGCCCCTCGCGACGGTCCGTCACAAACCCCGCTACCGCCCGTCCATCGCAGCGCAAAACCGGTGTCGCGATGTCAGCCGCAGGATCGGCCAACAACCCCGCAATCAGATCCTCTACAAACCACGCGGGCGTCAGCGGCGCGTCGCCCTGCAGGTTCACCACGATGTCATAGTCCGGCAGATGCTGTGCCACTTCCGCACAGCGCTCTGTCCCGTTCTGGCAGAAGGATGATGTCATCAACACCTCCGCCCCAAACGCCTCTGCGTGATCCTTGATCCGCGTATCATCCGTCGCCACCACCACGCGGTCCACACCCGCCACGCCCATCGCCGCCTCCCAACTGCGCTGGATCAGGCTTTTCACCCCATCCGGCCCGCGCAGTTCCACCAGCGGCTTGCCGGGGTAACGCGTGCTGGCATAGCGCGCGGGAATGGCGATCAGCACTGTCATGTCAACAAAGACTCCAAAACAAACCGTGCGTCCTCGATCGCCCTGACTGAAAGCCGCGTAATCCGTTTGGTGCGAAACTGGCTGTAACTGCTCAGGTTCGTGTTCGCGCCTTTTCCAGCTTCGTCTGTCCAGCCCTTGTTTTTGGGTTCTTTCTGTGCGGACACGATTGTGTCAGGCAGCCCGCGCGGCACGTTCATCCGTACCAGCCATAGGTTCACATGGTCGCTGTGGTCCAGTTCCAACCCGACCGGGCGCTGCTTTTCATGTGATCGCCATACCTCAAGATGCACCTTGCCACTTGTGGCAAGCTGCGGCGGAACAGCTTCGAGGTGCACTCTGACAAAGTCGCGGATAAAAGCCTTCAGTTCGGTCATTTCGTCACTCATTTCAGAACCACTCCCGGTGCCAGTGCAATAAAAAACGGGTTATCCCACCCCGGTTTGCCATAGGCCAGCGGTGAATGGTCATCAAACCGCACCACCTGCCCCCCCGCCCCGCGCAACACGGCATCACCCGCCGCTGTATCCCATTCCATCGTGCGCCCCAAACGCGGGTACAGATCCGCCTCGCCCGTTGCCACCAGACAGAATTTCAGGCTGCTGCCTGCGCTTTTCATATCCCGCACCGCATATTTCGCGATGTAGTCATCTGTCGCGGCATCCCGGTGCGACTTCGATGCCACCACCATCAGCCTTGCATTATCAGGCGTACTCACACCAATCGCGCGCAACGTGCCATCTGCCAGCTCCTCCACCGCCACACCATCCGCTTGCGTATAGAACAGCCGCCCCTGCGCTGGCGCATAAACGATGCCCCGCACCGGCACACCGTCCACCACATAGGCGATGTTCACCGTAAAATCCCCCCGCCGCTGCACAAATTCCTTCGTCCCATCCAGCGGGTCCACGATCAGAAACGTCGATGCCCGCAATGCATGGCTGTCTGCCTGTTCTTCCGTAATCAGCACCACATCCGGGAACGCTGCTCGTAAACCGGTCGAAATGATCGCATCCGCCGTCTCATCCGCCACCGTCACCGGGCTTGCGTCATCCTTGGCACGCACTTCGAAATCCGGCCCGTTATAGACCGCCATGATCGCATCCCCCGCTTCCAGGGCCAGCCGCCGCATTACTGGGATCAACGCTTCATAGTCCATGTCACACCTCTGGCACCATTCCAGTGCCCCTGTTGATAACTTATGGGACGGGCTTTATCATGCAGGCGTCAAGGGAACAGCAAGAATTGCCTGTCAAGGTCGCGACAGTCCACCAAGGTCACACCATGTTTCGTATGAACGCACCCCGTACCCGCGCCCAAACCGCCCTTGGCATGATAGAGCTGATCTTTCATGCCAGCGTCCGCTCCGTGCGCAAAAGCAATGGCAACGCCATTGCCGGGCTGTTGAAGAACATCTTTCAAACCATACTGCTGATCGCCGTGTTCTTTTTCATGTTCGATGTGCTGGGCATGCGCGGCAACGCCATTCGCGGCGACTACATCCTGTTCATCATGTCCGGCGTCTTCATGTTCATGACCCATACCACCGCCCTTGGTGCCGTCGTCAAGGCGGACGGCCCGACATCCGCCATGATGATGCATGCGCCGATGAACACCATCGTCTCCATCACCTCAGCCGCTCTTGGCGCGCTGTACCTGCAGACCTTTTCGGCCACCGTCGTGCTTTATGTCTATCACGTCGCCATCTCGCCCCTCACCATCTATGAACCGATCGGCATGATGGGCATGTTCCTGCTGTCGTGGATATCGGGCGTCGCCATCGGCATGGTGTTCAAGGCCGCCACGCCCTGGGCACCGGAGTTTTTTGGCATCGCCTCACAAATCTATTCCCGCGCCAACATGATTGCGTCGGGCAAGATGTTCGTCGCCAATGCGATGCCGACCTCCCTGCTCGCCTTCTTTGACTGGAACCCTCTTTTCCACACCATTGATCAGGGCCGGGGGTTCATCTTCCTGAACTATCACCCGCGCTATTCGAACATTGAATACCCCATCACCATCGTGGCCGTTTGCATGACGATCGGCCTGATGGGCGAGTTTTATACGCGTAAACACGCCTCGGCCAGCTGGGGCGCGGGCAAGTAACCCGGCAGCCTCAGGCCACCACCCGCAGTGTCAGGTTGATCCGCCCGCCGTTCGGCAACACCCGGCTGCTGCGGAACTTCACCCGATCCACCCCGTGCCACGCCAGCCGCGCCGCACCGCCCATCACCGCCACGTCACCAGATTGCAACCACAGGCTCTGCGTGCCCTCGGCCCGCTCCACACCGCCCATGCGAAACAGCGCCGCATCGCCAAGTGAAATACTCACCACCGGCCAGTCAAAATCCCCCTCATCCTTGTCCTGATGCAGGCCCATCTTGGCCCCTTCGCCATACCAGTTCACCAGACAACAGTCCGGGTCGCGCATCAGCCCCGTTGCTGCCCGCCAAATTTGCAGAACCGATAAAGGAATTACTGGCCACGCTATCCCTGATGGATGCACCCCGTCATATCGATAGCCCCGCCTGTCCGTCACCCACCCCACGCGCCCCGCACCCGTCATCCGTACGCTCATTTCCCGCCCACCCGGCGTCACCGGCACCACCAGCGGTGCGGCCGCCACAATGCCCCGCACATCCGCCACCAACGCCTCTTGCGCCGCCACATCCAGCGCCCCGTGATGGATCACAAAGCCCCGCACCTGTAATCCTTGCCCAAACCCTTCCACGTCACCCCCGATTTTCGTCATTTCCCCGCATCCAGTCACGTCACCACGCTTGCAGCCCTTATCACCCCTCCTTATATACCCCCGATAGCCGAAAGGGGCCAACGCCCCCCGGTATCACTTGGGATCAGGGTCGGTCGCCGCAACGGGTCCGCCCCTACACACATCGCCGCTAAGAAAGGTGCTACACATGGCCAAAGTCATCGGGATCGACCTCGGGACCACCAACTCCTGCGTTGCCATCATGGATGGATCGCAACCCCGCGTCATTGAAAACGCCGAAGGTGCGCGCACGACCCCCTCTATCGTCGGCTTTACTGAAGGCGAGCGTCTGGTCGGCCAGGCTGCTAAACGCCAGGCCGTCACCAACCCCACCAACACCGTCTTCGCCGTCAAACGTCTCATCGGCCGTCGCATCGACGACAGCCACATCGCGAAAGACAAGAAAAACCTGCCCTACACGCTGGTCAACGGCGGCAATGGTGACGCTTGGGTTGAAGTGCGCGGCGACAAGTATTCGCCTTCACAAATCTCCGCCTTCATCCTGCAAAAGATGAAAGAAACCGCCGAGGCGTATTTGGGTGAAACCGTCACCCAGGCCGTTATCACCGTACCCGCCTATTTCAACGACGCCCAGCGTCAGGCCACCAAGGACGCAGGCAAAATTGCCGGTCTGGAAGTGCTGCGCATCATCAACGAACCCACCGCCGCAGCGCTCGCCTACGGCTTGGATAAAAAAGACACCAAAACCATCGCCGTCTATGACCTTGGCGGCGGCACGTTCGACATTACCATTCTGGAAATCGACGACGGCCTGTTCGAGGTGAAATCCACCAACGGCGATACGTTCTTGGGTGGTGAAGACTTTGACATGCGCATCGTCAACTATCTGGCTGATGAATTCAAAAAAGAACATGGCGTTGACCTGACGCTGGACAAAATGGCCCTGCAGCGGCTGAAAGAGGCGGCTGAAAAGGCCAAGATCGAACTGTCATCGGCCAACCAGACCGAAATCAACCAGCCGTTCATCAGCATGAACTCTGCCACGGGCCAGCCTTTGCACCTCGTCGTGAAGATGACCCGGGCCAAGCTGGAAAGCCTCGTTGCTGACCTCATCAAAGCGTCGATCAAACCCTGTCAGGCCGCGTTGAAGGATGCTGGCCTGTCCATCGGTGACATTGACGAGGTTGTTCTGGTGGGCGGCATGACCCGCATGCCCAAGGTGATGGAAGAGGTCACCAAATTCTTTGGCAAAGAACCCCACAAGGGCGTCAACCCGGATGAAGTCGTGGCCCTTGGTGCCGCCATTCAGGCCGGCGTGCTGCAAGGCGACGTCAAGGATGTTGTGCTGCTCGACGTCACACCCCTGTCGCTCGGCATCGAAACGCTGGGCGGCGTGTTCACCCGCCTGATCGACCGCAACACGACGATTCCCACGAAGAAAAGCCAGATCTTCTCCACCGCCGAAGATAACCAGAACGCCGTGACCATCCGCGTGTTCCAGGGCGAACGCGAAATGGCCGCCGATAACAAGATGCTGGGCCAGTTCAACCTTGAACACATCCCGCCCTCGCCGCGTGGCATGCCGCAAATCGAGGTCACCTTTGACATCGACGCCAACGGGATCGTGTCCGTCGGCGCCAAAGACAAAGGCACCGGCAAATCGCAGGTCATCACCATTCAGGCCTCTGGCGGCTTGTCGGATGAAGACATCGAGAAAATGGTCCGCGATGCCGAGGCGAATGCCGAAGGCGACAAGGCCCGGCGCGAGTTGGTCGAGGCGAAGAATCAGGCTGAAAGCCTGCTGCATTCCACCAAGAAATCCATCGAGGAACATGGTGAAAAGGTCGATCCTTCGACTGTGGAGGCTATCGAGCTGGCCATGGGTGCGCTGGAAGAAACGCTGAAAACGGATGACGCTGGCAAAATCAAAGGCGGCATCCAGAACGTGACTGAGGCCGCGATGCGATTGGGCGAGGCAATCTACAAGGCGTCACAATCCGAAGGTGGCGCTGATGACGGCGACAACCCGCGCGACGTTGACGATGATATCGTGGATGCCGATTTCGAAGACCTGGGCGAGAAAAAGCGGAAGTAACACCGCAACGGAACGCAACAGGGGCGGGTCAGCAATGATCCGCCCCGCACGTATCCGACAGAAAGGTTCGCCATGGCAAAACGTGACTATTACGACATTCTCGGCGCACCCAAAGGGGCGTCCGCCGAAGACCTGAAAAAGGCCTACCGCGCCAAGGCCAAGGAACTCCACCCAGACCGCAACACCGCCGATCCCACGGCTGAAGCCAAGTTCAAAGAGGTGAACGAGGCGTATGACGTGCTGAAGGATGACACCAAGAAGGCCGCCTATGACCGCTATGGTCATGCCGCCTTTGAAGGTGGTGGTGGCCAACGCCCCGGCGGGTTCGGCCAGCAGGGCGATTTTGCATCCGCCTTTACCGACGTGTTCGAAGACCTGTTTGGCGATTTCATGGGTGGCCAGCGCGGCGGTACCCAAGGGCGTTCTCGTGCGCAACGTGGGTCTGACCTGCGCTATAACCTGCGGGTTTCCCTGGAAGAAGCCCATCAGGGCATCCAGAAAACCATCAACGTCCCCTCATCGCAAACCTGCGATGTCTGCCGTGGCTCCGGGGCCGAAGGCGGCGCTGAACCCGTCACTTGCCCCACCTGTTCCGGCATGGGTAAAGTCCGCGCCCAGCAGGGCTTTTTCACCGTGGAACGCACCTGCCCCACCTGCAACGGCATGGGCCAGACCATCAAGAACCCCTGCCGTGGTTGTGGCGGGCAGGGCCGCGTTGAAAAAGAACGCGCGCTATCTGTGAACATCCCCGCAGGCGTGGAAACCGGCACGCGCATTCGCCTTGCCGCCGAGG
>JANNBG010000396.1:0-2801 GCA_031385205.1 Rhodobacterales bacterium | reverse complement strand
TGCAGGGCAAGACCACCACGGTGCAGTCAAATCTTGCGGCGCAGATGGGGGCGGCGAGCGCGGCGATGGAGTTTGAACGCGCGGCGGCCCTGCGCGACCGGATCAAGGCGCTGACGCAGATCCAATCCTCGCAGGGCATCAACCCGGCAAGCGTCGCCGAGGCGGATGTGGTGGCGCTGCATCTGGACCACTGGCAGGCCTGCGTGCAGGTGTTCTTCATCCGCGCGCATCAAAGCTGGGGCAACCGGGATTTCTATCCCAAGACCGGGGCGGGCGCGGAGGAGCCGGAAATCATGGAGGCGTTCCTGGCGCAGTTCTATGATGACAAGGAGCCGCCACGGTTGATCCTGCTGTCGCATCAGGTGGAAAACCCGGATCTGGTGGGGCAGTTGTTGTCAGACCGGGCGGGGCGCCGCGTTGAAATCGCGGTGCCGGTGCGGGGGGAAAAGGCGGAGCTGGTGGAAAACGCTGTGCGGAATGCGCGGGAAAGCCTTGCGCGCAAGATGGCGGAAAGTACGACGCAGACGAAACTGCTGCTGGGGCTGGCCGAGGCGTTTGATCTGGACGCACCGCCCGCGCGAATCGAAGTGTATGACAACAGCCACATTCAGGGGACGAATGCGGTGGGCGGCATGATCGTGGCGGGGGCGGAGGGGTTTCTGAAATCGCAATACCGCAAGTTCAATATCAAGTCAGACGCGGGGGCGAATTCGGACGACTTTGGCATGATGAAAGAGGTGCTGACGCGGCGTTTTGAACGGCTGCTGAAGGAAGACCCGGAGCGGAAGTCGGACATGTGGCCGGACCTGTTGCTGATCGACGGCGGGGCGGGGCAGGTATCGGCGGTGGCCAGCATCATGTCGGAATTGGGGGTGGATGATATTTCCATGGTGGGGGTGGCCAAGGGCATTGACCGGGACGCGGGCAAAGAGGAATTCCACCGTGCGGGTGAGCCAGCCTTTGCGCTGCGGATGAACGACCCGGTGCTGTACTTTGTGCAACGGCTGCGCGATGAGGCGCATCGCTGGGCGATTGGGGCACATCGGGCGAAACGGTCGAAAGCCATTTCTGCAACGCCGCTGGATGATGTGCCGGGCGTTGGGGCGCGGCGCAAGAAGGCGCTGCTGGCGCATTTCGGGTCTGCCAAAGCGGTGGCGCGGGCGGGGTTGTCAGACCTGATGGCGGTGGAGGGGATTTCGGAGACAGTGGCCAAGGCGGTCAGCGACTTTTTCCACGCGCGGGGGTAGCTACTCCTCCACCATCCGCCCAATGACGATCAGCACCTGATAGTCCTGTTTTACACACCCCTCGACGGCGGGCATTGAAATATCCGGACGCATGGGGAAGACGTTCAGGTTTGTCTTGTCTGGTGTACAGGACTGGCCTTTGGCCGTCGTGTATAGCGCAGCGCGGCAGCCCAGATGGGTCACATCATACAGCGTGGCCCCATCGGCGAGGGACCATGTGCCGTCGGTGGTGATGGTCAGGACGGATGTGACATCGCGCCCGCCGGTCACGACATATTGGCCGGGTGGCAAGGGAAAGGCGGGGGAGTCCATCATCAACCCATGTTCTTCCAGCCACCATGCGGCGGGGTTGAATTGCCAGCCATCAGGGGCCACACCTGCATTGGCGATCAATGCGTCATAGTCGCGGATCCCTACACCGCGCGGGCCGGGGTCAACCGACCAGAAGCCCCATGTTGCGGCATCTGTGCCTGTGGTGGCTGCGGGGTCACCCAAGGCCGCGATGTACTGTGTGTTGCCCGGCACAAAGGCCGCCTCGGCATGTGCCATGGTGCTCGCCGTCATGGCAAAGGCGGCAAAGACGAGGCTTATTGCGGCGCGAGGCAGACGCGTGAACATGGCGCAATCCTTTGTGGTGGTGGCTGCGCAAAACAGTAGAGCGATCGACACGGAAAGCAAAATCAGATCGGCGTGTGGCGGCATGGCGGAGGTTGATTGACCGAATCTGTCGATCGGGATACTCTGCCTGAAACAATATGTGCCAATTTTTACTGCAGCAATTTCAGAAAGTGAGTCCAGAATGCCTGTCACCCCAAAGGGGCAAATCCCCATTGATTATGCAACGTTGCGCGCGGGATACCCGACGTATAACAAACTGCCAAAACACATCGGCGACTATATGGATGCGCTGAACAAAGGGCTGGAGCCGGGCAAGCCCAAGAACACGCCGTGCTGTTTTCAGGTGAGCGAGGCGTTCAACAAGGCGGGGGCGGAGCATAAGATCACGTCGCACAGTTACCGGCGGGCCTGCGCGAAACTGGGCAGCGATTACTTTCTGGGGGCGGTGGACGAGCTCGAATACTTCCTTGCCGGGCGCTATGGCAAGGGCGAGGATGTGCATACGGAAGGCGGGACGGGCAAGGACCGCACGGCCAAGATGAAGGCGTATCTGGCGGCTCGCAAGGGGATCATCTGTTTCCGCGATGGTGGTTATGGCGCGCATACGGAACTGTGGGACGGTACGGATATTGTGCAGAACGGCGCACCTGCGGCCAATGGGGCGGCGCTGTCGTCTGCCTATATCTGGGGTCAGCCGCGCATTCTGTTCTGGCCTATGGCGGGCGAGGATGGGGTGGATGCAGCGCCTGCGTGGTTGCAGGGCTGGTGGGATGTGAATGATGGTAACCAGTATTATTATTACTTTTCCGACCAGTTTGTCGTGACCTATACCAAGGTTGAACCCAGCACGACGTTTGGCCAGCCTGCGCGCAATGCGATGAACGAGGATGCGTTTCACGTATTCTTCACCGCCGGCGCGTTTGCCCGCGCCGAGCA
>JANNBG010000392.1:0-5865 GCA_031385205.1 Rhodobacterales bacterium | reverse complement strand
TTACAAGGACGTGGAACGTCTGGTGGACCGCGTCGGCAACCTCGACCGCCATTTCGGGCAGGCGGCAAAGGATATCGAAGAGATCAAGGTATCGTCAGATAAGGCGGCCCGTCGCGCGCGTCGGCTGGATAACTTCGATTTCGAAGAACTGACCGCCGACGCCGTTCCCGTCATCGGCCCGCAGGCCGCAGAATAATCAGGGCAGGCCGAACTGCCGGGTCAGGAACCCGCCGATCATGCCGCGCAATTCGCCCTGAATGACCACCCGGTCACGCAGGCCCCAATCCGAACAGATGTTATCCTCGCCTGTCAGACCAATGATGATTTTGCCAAGGGTGCTGCATTCGGACAAAAAGCTGAAATGCGCCGATCCGGCGATCATCTTGTATTGTGCATCCGGCAAACCCGCCGCAATCACCGATGCGGTCATCCCGCTGGGCAGTGACGCCGCATCCCCCAGATTTATCAGCAGAAACGGCACGGACAGCCCGGCCAGACTGCCCCGATCAACCGCGTCCACCAAGGCCGGGTCAACCGCCACCACCGCTTTCACCCGCGCATCTGCATGCGACGCATCATAGCGTGTGGCGTCTATGGCGTTGAAATCCACCCCGGCGGCCACCATCCACGCGCAATCGACGGCGGCAGGATCGGCCTTGCAATGGTCAATGAACGCTGCCCGCGTCACCCGCACACCTGCCAGACCCAGTGCCGTGTAACCTCCCAAAGAAAAGCCCAGTACAGCCACCCGTGACATATCGGGTTGTAACCCACCCGGTGGTGCATTCTGCAGCAGATCCAGTGCTGCCGTCAGATCATCCGTGCGCTGCCAGATCAGCGGCGTCTGCGCAGGCTCACTGTCACCCGACGTAGTACCCGGATGATCCGGGGCCGTCACGATCATGCCCAGATGCGCCAGATACCCGGCCAGCCACCCCAACCGTTCCGCATTCCCACCCGATCCATGCGAAAACACTACCACGGGCAAAGGCTTGGCCAAAGGCGTGACATTCCGGCGCATGGATGAGCCATAGAACAGACCATTCTGCCCCACAAGTTGCGCTGCGGCCTTGCTGTCCGTCGGGTACCAGATATGCAGCCGCACGGGTGCCGCGCGCCCCGGTACCGTCATGTCGGTGACCAGATAACCGGGCGGATCGAATTCTGGCGGGCGCTCCGTTGTGTCAAGGAATGTCGCCGTCACAAACATTACTGCCACCAGAAGGCCGATACCGATCAAACCCTTTGCAATCCTTGACCGCATTCCGCCATCACCCTTCAATCCTGACGTGTAACCGGCCTATCAGACACCAATTGCACTGGCAAGAAATACGCCGACACGGCACAATCCGAAAAAGGGCCCTCACGATGATCCTCCGCACCCCCACCGACTATCGTGCCATGCCTTGGGCCAATGGGCGCGGGCAAACGACGGAACTGCTGCGTGAAGACGGGCCGGATGGCCTGCTGCTGCGCTTGTCGCTTGCAATGGTGGTGGAGGATGGGGCGTTTTCGATCCTCCCACTGATCGACAGGGTGCTGACCGTGATTTCCGGGCCGGGCTTCGTTCTGCGCGGCAAGGACGTCACCCTGCATGCTGCACCCTTGGTGCCCGTCGCCTTCTCTGGCGATGTCGCTTTGCAAGCAACGGATGTTGCAGCACCAAGCGAAGACTTCAACGTCATGACGGCACGCGGCACGCAGCCGCCGCATGTCTGGGTGGCCAATGCCGGCTGGATCGGCGCAGGCGCACGGTTGTTTCTGTTGGCACTTGGCGTCGCCCGCGTCGACGACCATGTGCTAGGATCACGCGACTTGGTGGAAACCACACGCCCTGTGCGACTGGTAAGTGACGGCCCGGTCATCGCGGTCAGGTTTGGCTAGAGACGCCTCAACACAAGTAGGATGCGTGCTTGCACGCACCACCCCCCTCAAATCCTGAAGAACGGCTGCACCAGCCGTGGCAGCCAGCCCCGGAACCGCAACGGTGCATCCGTCGCCGCCAGACAAATGCAATCCTCGCCAGCCGCGGCGACCGGCGTGTGGTCCATGTCCTGATCCGCCACTTCCAGATCACCCCGGCCATAGCGGTTGTTGCCGTCAACAAACGCGCCCTGCAGAACCAGCGTCAGTTCCATCCCGCCATGCCCATGGTCCGGCATCGCCCGCCCCGCCGGAATGCGCAGCAACCGCACCGTTGCCCCGCCCTCATTCCGCAGGATCGCCTGCTTCACACCCATGCCCACCGACGTCCACTTCACCCCGTCCAACCCATGCCCCACAAAATCTGCCAAGGGTGCCGGAAATATCCCATCCGCCACCAACGGCACCCGCCCGTTTGCCTGCGGTGTCACGCCCACCCGCTCCAACGCCCGCTCCAGACTGCCTGCAGCCATCTCTGCATCACAGCCGCCCAGCACAACCCCACCCACGGCCTCCATCGCGCCCAGCCGTGCACGGCTGTCGTCTGACAGTGATACATGCGTCGCAATCACCAAATTGAATGCCTCTGGCAAACTGCCTGCGGCATAACCCATCAACAGGGCGTCGGGGGCGTGGTGTCTGATGTCCATTCGTCGTGCCTCAACTCAACCCATATGATGGCGCAGTCTGTCCAAGGCCAACCGGATACGGGATTTGATCGTCCCCAACGGCAATCCGGTTTGATCCGCGATTTCCGAATGGGTCAGATCGCCGTAATAGGCCTTTTCGATCAGCGCCCTTTGTTTTTCTGGCAACTGCAACAGCGCAGCCCCCAGACGTTCGTGTTCCTGCTGCATCTCCATCACCTCACCCTGATCGGGTTCAGGCTCTGGCCCCCATGGCAGCTCCTCCGGCTCGGGCCTGCGCGACTTGCGCAAGGCGTCGATCCGTCTGTTCCGGGCAATGGTGAACACCCAAGTGGCCACCGACGCCCGCGTCGGATCAAACAAATGCGCCTTTTGCCACAGCGTCGCCATGACGTCTTGGGCGCATTCTTCGGCCAAGGCATTGCTTGCGCCCGACTTCATCAAAAAACCCTTCACCCGTGGGGCAAAATGCCGAAACAATGCGGCAAACGCCGCCTTGTCCTGATGGTCGCGCACTTGCACCACAAGCACCGTCCAATCCGTTTCTTTCTGTTCTCCGTTCACTTGCGCGTCACCTTACGGGACCAACATTCCCATTCCGCGTACAGCATAGACCTGCACACGGGGTTGTGCATCCGATAACTGACCGGAGTGAACCTTGACCATCTTAAAACTTATACGCAGGCCTTATCGGATCGGATCAACTGGCACTGTCGAATAAATGCTGAAACTGTCCGTCTGATCCATCGTTGCTGCAGCAACGTAACAGGTCAGACAGCAGAACAGGACGAGCATGCCATTCGAGACTCTCTCCACCGCCCCTCGCCGCATTGCCATCATCGGTGGTGGCATTTCGGGCATGGCCGCCGCATACCAGTTGGCGGATCAGGCGCAGGTGGTGCTGTATGAGGGTGAAGGCCGTCTTGGTGGCCACGCCCGCACCGTCATGGCGGGCAAACGCGGCGATCAGCCGGTGGATACCGGGTTTATCGTGTTTAACCGCGTGAACTATCCGCATCTGGTGCAACTGTTCACTGACCTCGATGTTCCCATCGCCGACAGCAACATGTCCTTTGGTGCCTCCCTGAACGGTGGCCGCATGGAATATGCGCTGGCCAGTCTCAATGCCGTCTTCGCCACCCGTCGCAATATCGTGAACCCACGGTTCTTGCGCATGCTGCGTGACATCCTGCATTTCAACAAACATGCCGAACAGGCCGCCCAGAACCCCGCCCTGACCATTGGTGAATTGCTGCGCGATCTGGGCACAGGTGACTATTTCCGTGATTATTACATCCTGCCCCTGTCGGGCGCGATCTGGTCCACCCCCGTGCAGGGCATCCTCGATTTCCCCGCGCAGGCCATGATTGCGTTCTTCAAGAACCACGCCCTGCTGGGCGTCACCGGCCAGCATCAATGGTACACCGTGCAGGGCGGGTCCATTGAATATGTCCGTCGCTTGCAGGCGGCACTGACCACAAAAGGCGTCGATATCCGCCTGAAATCCCCCGTCGCCGCCGTGCAGCGCGCGGGTGGCGTGCAGCTGCGCTGCGTGGGTGCGGAATGGGAAGCGTTTGACGAGGTGATTTTCGCAACCCATGCCGATGACACGCTGGCCATGCTGGCCGATGCGTCCCCGGACGAACGCAATACCCTGTCTGCCGTGCGCTATCAGCCAAATCAGGCCGTCCTGCATGCCGACACAAACGTGATGCCGAAAAACCCAAAGGTTTGGTCATCATGGGTCTACTGCGAACCCGCCGGGCCAAAGCCTGACCGCATCGACCTGACCTATTGGATGAACTCCCTGCAACCCATCCCCAAGGATGACCCCCTGTTCGTCACCCTGAACGCCACCCAACCCATCCGCGAGGCGCTAATCCACGACACCGTCACCTTCCGCCACCCGGTCTATGATCTTGCCGCCGTGAAAGCGCAGGCCACCATCCGCGCCCTGAATGGCACCCGCAACACATGGTTCTGCGGCGCATGGATGCGCAGCGGGTTCCATGAGGATGGCTTTCAAAGTGCCGTGGATGTGGTCACCAAAATGCGCATCTCAGCATGACCCAAGTGCAGCACATCCGCGGGGAGACTTTCCATGGGCGCAAGGGGGCAGTGGCCAACAGCTTTCGCTATGGCGTGGATTATGTGCTGCTGAACACCGAGGCCGCCACCGGCCCACGCCTTTTTTCGCGCAATGCCGCAAACCTCGTATCCCTGCATGACACCGACCATGGCGGTGCGCCCAAACATGGGCGTGGCGTGGCCTGGGTGCGCGAAATCCTGACGGCACATAACATTCAGGCCGATGAAATCCTCCTCCTCGCCCAACCCCGCGTCTTGGGCCATGTCTTCAACCCGGTCAGCTTTTGGCTCTGCTCCCGCAATGGCCTGCGTGCCGTCATTGCCGAGGTCACCAATACCTATGGCGACCGCCACTCCTATCTCTGCACGCGCAATGACGGGGCCACCATCCAACCGACAGACACCTTACAGGCCACCAAACTCCTCCATGTCTCGCCCTTTCAACCCGTGCTTGGCACCTATGCCTTCCGCTTTGACATCCGGCCTGACCGTATCGGCATCTGGATCGACTACACCACCGCCACCGGCGGCGTGTTCACCAACCTGATCGGCCCCCGTGCCCCCCTCACCAACCGGGGCATCCTCACAGCCTGCCTCCGCCGCCCCTTCGGCTCGCGCCGCGTCCTCGCCCTGATCCACTGGCAAGCCCTGAAACTCGCCCTCAAGGGCGCCAAATTCCGCGCCCGCCCCACACCGCCGGCGGATGAGGTCACACGATGACCCCGAAACCCTACACCCCGGCGCAGGCCGGGGCCTCGCCCGCCGCAAGCGCGCAAAGCAGCCTCGCCCCGTGGTCACTCTTCGCCGCTCTCATCGCGGCTGCAGGCCTGCCGATCTACATCCACGCGCCGAACTTCTACGTCAAGGAATACGGCCTGTCCCTCGCCTCCCTCGGCGGCACCCTCGCCCTGTTGCGCCTGATCGACGTCGTCCAGGATCCCCTGCTCGGCTATCTCGCCGAACGCGGCCACGCCACCCGCCGCTTTTGGGTCGCCTTTTCATCCTTCTGCATGGCCACAGCCATGGTCGGCCTCTTTGCCGTAACCCCACCATTTGCCCCCCTCTTGTGGTTCGCCCTGACCCTCACCTTGCTGTTTTCCGCCTTTTCCTTTCTCACCATCTGCTTTTATGCCGAAGGTGTTGGTCGCGCTGCCCGAATCGGCCCCACCGGCCACCTTCGCCTGGCCGGCTGCGCGAGACCGGCTCC
>JANNBG010000386.1:0-8144 GCA_031385205.1 Rhodobacterales bacterium | reverse complement strand
GGTGATGTATGTACTGACGGGCAACTATAAATCTGACCAAGTGCATGTGCCTGCCCTGCTGGAAAGGTTGGGGCAATGACCGGTCTGATCTTTGATCCGCTGGTGCCGTGGCCCATTCTGTGGGGCCTGCTGGCCTTTGCCGTCGTGCTGTTGATTGTGGCGCTGTGGCGGGGTCTTTCAGGCTGGTGGTTGCGCGGGCTGACGGCGGTGGTGCTGCTGACAGCACTGGCCAACCCCGCCGTGCAAGAGGAAAACCGGGGCACGCTGACGGATATCGTGATCCTTGTGGTCGATGACAGCGCCAGCCAAACCCTTGGCGACCGTGCCGCCCAAACCGCTACAGCTGTGGCCGCAATCACGGCAGAGGTTGCCGCGATGGACAATACCGAGTTGCGTGTCGTGCGTTTCGCTGATGGGGCGGATGATGCGGGGTCATTGGCGATGACCACGCTGGCGCAGGCCTTGGCCGAAGAACCCCGCGCGCGGGTGGCCGGGGCCATCCTCGTGACGGACGGGCGGGTGCATGATCTGGAGCTCGCGCCGTCGTTGCCAGCACCATTGCAGGTGCTGCTGACGGGCACGGATACCGACTGGGACCGCAGGCTGGTGGTGAAAAACGCCCCCGCCTTTGCGATTCTGGGTGAAGAGGTCACGCTGACCCTGCAGATTGATGATACCGGGGCCGTGCCCGCCGATGTAGGCACCGAGGCGGAACTGACCATCGCCGTCGATGCCGACCCACCGCAGACCTATACCGTCGCCGTGGGTGAAGACCTGACGCTTCCCGTCACCCTGCCGCATGGCGGCATGAACGTGCTGCAGTTTTCGGTGGCCACGGCAGAAGGCGAGATCACAGACCGCAACAACACCGCCGTCGTGCAGATCAACGGCGTGCGTGACCGCCTGCGTGTGCTGCTGGTGTCGGGCGAGCCGCACACGGGCGAACGCGTCTGGCGCAACCTGCTCAAATCCGACCCATCCGTCGACCTTGTGCATTTCACCATTCTGCGCCCGCCGGAAAAGCAGGATGGCATTCCGGTAGACGAACTGTCCTTGATCGCCTTTCCGACGCGCGAATTGTTCATTGAAAAGATTGATGAATTCGACCTCATCATCTTTGACCGCTACCGCCTGCGCGGCATTCTGCCCACGTCTTACCTCGAATCCGTGCGCGATTATGTCACCCGTGGTGGCACAGTGCTGGTATCTGCCGGTCCAGAGGCAGGCGTAGCAGACAGCCTGTGGCGGTCACCGCTTGCTGATATTCTGCCCGTGGATGTGACATCGCGCATCATTACCGAAGGCTTCAAACCCGTCGTGACGGAATTGGGCCGCAAACATCCGGTGACCGAAGGGCTGGAGGCGCTGGCGCCAAAGGATGGCTGGGGCCGCTGGTTCCGCATGGTCGAAGTGACGCCACTGTCGGGCGAAACGCTGATGACCGGGCCGGGGGATTTGCCCCTGCTGCAACTCGCGCGGGAAGGCGAAGGCCGCGTGGCCGTACTCGCCTCCGATCAGATCTGGCTCTGGGGCCGCGGCTATGAAGGCGGCGGGCCGCAACTGGAACTGCTGCGCCGTCTGGCGCATTGGATGCTGAAAGAACCGGAGTTGGAGGAAGAGGCGCTGACGGCGGATGCAAAGGGTCAGGTGCTGACCATCACCCGGCGCACCATTGCCGACGCCCCGCCAGGGCCGGTGACGATAACCGGGCCGGATGGCGCGGTGGTGACGCTGGATATGCCGGCCGCAGGGCCGGGGAAATTCACGCTGGATTGGGCCGCCCCCACGATGGGCCTGTACCGTCTGGAACAGGGCGAGTTGACCCGTGTGATCGCCGTCGGGCCATCGGCTCCCCGCGAATTTGTCGAAACCATTGCCAGTGGCGACGCGCTGTTACCCGTGGTGGAACCCACATTCGGCACCGTCACCCGCCTGCAAAACGGCATGCCCGATCTGCGTGATGTACGCGCCGGACGCCAGGCCTATGGCCGTGGCTGGATCGGCATCACCCCGCGTGACGCCTATGTCACCCAAGACGTCCAGATTGCCGCCCTGCTGCCCGAATGGGCCTACCTGATCCTCGCGTCCTTGCTGGCCATTGCTGCCTGGCTGGTCGAAGGGCGGCGCACCCGAAAATAATCCTACGCCTCTGGCACATCCGTATCCGTCTCACCGCGCAACAAGCCATCCCGCGACAGGGTCGCCAGCTTTTGATACTTGACGCGGAACAGGTTCAATTCTGCTTCGCTCAGCTCTTCCAGATCCAACAGCGCGTTATGCGCGCCTTTGGTCACCCGGATCAACTCGTCCAGTTTCACCTGCATCGCCTGCGTATCCCGGTTCTGCGTGTTCTGAATCAGGAACACCATCAGAAACGTCACCACCGTCGTGCCGGTGTTGATGACCAACTGCCATGTATCGCTGAACTCAAACAGTGGGCCCGTCACGATCCACACAACGATCACCCCCACGGCCAGCGCAAAGGTCACAGGCCGCCCGGTAAAGCGCGCTATCGCCTTGGCCACGGCGGAATAGGTGTCATTTGCGGGCATCGCGGTCTCCATCACAGGAACGCCAACCCTGCGCCCATCATGACCGCTTGGCAAACGTTACGCGCTTTTGCCCGCGCTGAACCGCAACGCCTGCCGGAATGTCAGCTCGTGCGCAAAGGCGCCCCGGTCCAGAAACGCCAGCACCTGCGCAATCACAATCGGGTTCAGCATCATGTAGGTATGCGTCACCGGCAGTGTCAGATGGTCCGCCATCCCCGCCACCCGCGTGCTTTCCACAGATACCTTGCCGTCGTTCGGCCGTGGCACAACGGCCGACGTCATCGCATTCGCCGACCGTGACCCCGCAATCACGCCCAATGGAAAATCCACCGCAGGCAAGCCTTTTGGAACAGACCCGACACCCGTGCCCAATTCCATCCCCGCAGGCCCATTCACCCAGGCAAAGGCCGCAACCCCACCCAAGGCATCCACCAGTTCTGACCCTTGGTTGGGCGGCGCCAGCATCACCACGCGCCCCAGATGGGCCGGGCGATGATCCACCAGCCATTGGCGCAACAGAATGCCGCCCATGGAATGTGTCACGAAATGCACCGGGCCCTCACCCGCTGCGGCGACTGCTTCCCCCACATACCCGGCAAGGTCCGCAATACTGCCCCCGGTGGATGGATAACCTTGGTTCACCACGGCGTAACCATTCGCCTGCAAGGCCGCCTGCAGCGCCACCAGCGACGCCTCTGTGCGTGCCAGACCGTGCAGCAGCACGACCGTCTCACCGCGTGGCGGCACGGGTGGCATCAGACGTGACAGCAGGGGCAGCATGCGTTTCATGGCCGCAACTTACCCTGTGCGAACGCCATTTGCGACCCGCCCCATGGACAAATCCGCAAGCCCGCGCCAGCCTGCGCGCATGGCGATGAAAACACCCCGTCTGGCCGTGCGCGCGTTGATCATTCAGGATGATTGCCTGCTGCTGGTCAACGCCTATCCCGGTGGCGTGTCAGACCTGTGGTGCGCACCCGGCGGTGGGGTCAACCCCGGCACATCCCTGCCAGAAAACCTGATGCGCGAAGTGATGGAGGAAACCGGGCTGACCATCACGGTAGGCGCGCCTGCACTGGTGAACGAGTTTCACGATCCCAAAAGCGGCTTTCATCAGGTGGATATCTTTTTTCGCTGCACCATCATTGCAGGAGCGATTGATGGCGCATGGCAAGATCCCGAAGGTGTGGTGACCCAACGCCGCTGGGTGACGCGCGCCGATTTGGCGCAGATCCGCTTCAAGCCTGACAGCCTGCCAGATGCCGCCTGGGGCCATGATGCACTTTATGACCCGCTTGAGGTCATCGTGCCATGACCCTGCTGATCCGCAGCCTTGATGCCACGCGCGATCATGCCCGTGTGATGGCCTTTCTGCACAGTGCCGCCGATTACATCCGCCTTGAACGCGGGGCTGACCCGTCGCCTGGGGTTGCGCATGAATTCTTCACCGATTGCCCGCCCGGCTGTGATCCCGCGCAATCCGTACGGCTGGGCGTCTTCGTCCAAGGCGACCTCATCGCCATCACCGAAATGGCTATGGGCTATCCTGATGCGCACACCGCCTATCTGGGTTTCCTTTTGATCGCCCCGCTGGCGCGGGGTCGCCGTCTCGGTACCTACGCCCTGCAGTATCTGCAATCCCGCGCACGCGGCATGGGGGCTACCGCCCTCTGCCTTGGCGTGCTGCAGGCCAACCCGCGCGGCCTGGCCTTTTGGCAGCGCGAAGGGTTCCAGCCCACTGGCCACACCGGCCCCGTCACCCTCGGCCAGAAAACCCAACCCGCCCAGCGTTTGCGCAAACCCCTGTGACTTTCTGTTTGCACAAATACGTATCTTTTTAACCGCCCAATCCGTACCACCGTCGGCAATCCGGTCGCATCACGACGTCGCCCAATGGGCGGAGGAGTGACCTGCCAACATCAGTTGAATATCGGCGCCAGATAGTCCCCCGTCCACCACGCATGATCGCTGGTGAACCGGATGCCCACCTTCGCCACCCCCGCCAACACGCCGATCGGCCCGGCAATCGTGGCCGCCATCCGCAGCCCGCCCGGTGGCGATGATCCCAAGGTCGCCACCAGAAAGGCCAGAATCACCGTCATCAGCCCATCCAGCCCCATGGTGAACAGATGATAGGGCGATGGCGGGAATTCCCCGGCATGCGAACTCAGCGCAATCACTGCCCCGCCACACAACACAACCGACATCAAAAGTACAACGAGTGTATTCTGGTTCGTGGACTTCGCCTCGGCCATCACATGCCCCCTTCAGTGACCCGGCGTCATGCTATGCCGCCCCCCTTCACCGCACAACGAAAAAGGGCGCACCCTGCGGCGCGCCCTTTCCCTCAATCCCGCAGGACCGGATGATTACATCATCCCGTCCATGCCACCCATGCCGCCCATGCCGCCACCGCCGCCGCCTGACGATTTGTCAGCCGGACGATCCGCGATCATGGCTTCGGTCGTGATGAGGAGCGAAGCAACCGAGGCCGCATCTTCCAATGCGATGCGCACCACCTTGGCCGGGTCGATCACGCCGAACTTGAACATGTCGCCATATTCTTCGGTCTGCGCGTTGAAACCAAAGGTCTTGTCTTTGCTTTCCCGGATTTTGCCCGCAACCACGGCACCATCAACACCTGCGTTCTGCGCGATCTGACGCAGCGGTGCCTCAAGCGCCTTGCGCACGATCGTGATGCCCGCGTTCTGGTCCGAGTTTGCACCCTCCAGCCCGTCAAGCGCGTGCGCCGCTTGCATCAGCGCCACACCACCACCAACCACGATGCCTTCTTGCACCGCAGCGCGCGTTGCGTTCAGCGCATCGTCAACGCGGTCTTTCCGCTCTTTGACTTCGATTTCGGTCATGCCACCCACTTTGATGACAGCAACACCACCAGCCAGTTTGGCCACGCGCTCTTGCAGTTTTTCCTTGTCGTAGTCGGATGTCGTGTCTTCGATCTGCTGACGGACCTGTGCCACGCGTGCCTGAATTTCGGCCTTGTCGCCTGCGCCATCGATGATCGTTGTCGTGTCTTTGGTGATCGTCACTTTCTTGGCACGGCCCAGCATGTCGATCCCGACATTTTCCAGTTTCATGCCCAGATCTTCGCTGATCACCTGACCGCCGGTCAGAATGGCGATGTCTTGCAGCATCGCTTTGCGACGGTCACCAAAACCCGGTGCCTTCACAGCCGCAATCTTCAACCCGCCGCGCAGTTTGTTGACAACCAGCGTGGCCAAAGCCTCGCCTTCCACGTCTTCACTGATGATCAGCAGCGGCTTTTGGCTTTGAATGACCGCCTCCAGCAACGGCACCATCGGCTGCAGCGACGAAAGCTTTTTCTCGTGCAGCAGGATCAGCACGTCTTCGACGTCGACAATCATCTTGTCGGCATTGGTGACAAAGTAGGGCGAGAGGTACCCGCGGTCGAACTGCATGCCTTCGACGACTTCGGTTTCCGTTTCCAGACCCTTGTTTTCCTCGACGGTAATTACACCCTCGTTGCCGACTTTCTGCATCGCATCGGCGATTTGGCGGCCGATTTCAGCCTCGCCGTTTGCCGAAATCGTACCCACTTGTGCGATTTCTGCCGTGTCTTTCACGGGGCGTGCGGCGGCCTTGATTGCTGCCACGACTTTGCTGGTTGCAAGGTCGATGCCGCGCTTCAAATCCATCGGGTTCATGCCGGCGGCGACAGCCTTCAGGCCTTCTTTGATGATCGCCTGGGCCAGCACTGTGGCGGTGGTGGTGCCGTCGCCAGCCTCGTCGTTGGTGCGGGAAGCAACTTCCTTCACCATTTGTGCGCCCATGTTTTCGAACTTGTCGGCCAGCTCGATTTCCTTGGCAACCGTCACACCGTCTTTGGTGATGCGCGGGGCGCCAAAGGATTTGTCGATGACCACGTTACGGCCTTTCGGGCCCAGCGTGACCTTGACAGCATCGGCGAGGATGTTCACGCCGCGCAGCATGCGGTCGCGGGCATCGGTGTCAAACTTGACGTCTTTTGCAGCCATTTTGATAGCTCCTTGAATTGCGTTACGGGGTCAGCGCTCTCAGGCGACGATAATGCCGAGAATGTCGCTTTCCTTCATGATCAGCAGCTCTTTGCCGTCGATCGTCACTTCGGTGCCCGACCATTTGCCGAACAGCACGCGGTCGCCTGCCTTGACCGACGGGGCGATCAGCTCGCCATTGTCCTTGCGGGCACCCGGGCCAACCGAAATCACTTCGGCCTCGGCGGGCTTTTCCTTGGCGGTATCGGGAATAATCAACCCGCCCTTGGTTTTCTCTTCGCCTTCGATGCGGCGCACCAATACGCGGTCATGCAGCGGTGTGAATGTCATCTGGTAACACTCCCTTAGGTTCCAGGTTACGAGGGTTTAGCACTCAGGTGTGCTGACTGCTAACGATGGGTCAGTTAGGCATGGTCGGGCGCAGAGTCAACACCAAAGACAGCAGATAAGTACCGGCTTTACCCTTGGACTTTTCGCCCGACAGTGCCACCTTGGGGCGAAGTATGGAGGTTTCATGCACAAGGTCATGACAATGCTGCTGGGGCTGGCGTTCTTTGCCAATGCAGGCTTTGCGGAATGCACGGGGACGAACCTGATTGATGCAATGCCCGCAGCAGATCAGGCGCAATTGCGCGGGTCGGCGGCGAATGTGCCGCATGCGGATGGGAATTTCTGGCAGGCGACCAAGGGGGATCAGGTCATCCATCTGATGGGCACCTATCATTTTGATGACCCGCGGCATGATGCCACGATGAAGGTGCTGACCCCGCTGATTGATGCGGCCTCCATGGTGCTGGTCGAGGCGGGGCCAGAGGAAGAGGCGGCGCTGCGACAGCGCATGGCAGATGACCCGTCGGTGATGCTGATCCAGGGGAAGACCCTGCTGGAACGGATGAAACCTGCAGAGTGGAAGTCGCTGGCAGATGCCATGTCGAAGCGCGGCATTCCGCCGTTTATGGCGGCCAAGTTTCAGCCCTGGTATGTGGCGATGATGCTGTCGGTGCCGCCCTGTGACATGGACAGTCTGGCATCCGGGGCGGCCAACGGGCTGGACATGCGGGTGATGGCAGCGGCAGCGGCGGCAAAAACGCCGGTCAAGGCGCTGGAGCCCTATGACACGGTGTTCCGCATTTTCGGGCAGATGACCGACGCGGAACAGATCGCGATGATCCAGTCATCCATGGCCTTCGAGGACCGGATGGAGGATTATTCAGCCACGCTGGCGGATGCTTATTTCCGGCAGGAAAGTCGGCTGATCTGGGAATTTACCCGGGACCAGTCGTATCAGATGCCGGGCTATACAACGGCGCAAGTGGATGCGGAATTTGCCAAGATGGAAGAGGTGATGATGGCCGGGCGCAACCGCACATGGATCCCCGTGCTGCAGGACGCGGCGGCCAAAGGGCCGGTGGTGGCGGCCTTTGGCGCGCTGCATTTGTCCGGCAATGAGGGGGTGCTGGCCTTGCTGGAACGGCAGGGCTGGGTGGTGGAGCGGTTGGAGCTTGAGTGCTGTTTGGGGGAGCGATGGGCAGATTGCCCATCCTACGGCCCGCTGTCGTAGGATGGGCAATCTGCC
>JANNBG010000363.1:0-2173 GCA_031385205.1 Rhodobacterales bacterium | reverse complement strand
GGCAGAGGCTCATTCATCACCAGAGCTTTTTGCGTTGCGATTACTCCGGCCCGGCGGGACGCCGTCAGGCTGTCGTCATACTTGGCCTGCGCGATATCGGCATAGGTGGTGGCCACCTCGGCCGGGGTGGTGGCAAAGGCGGGCAGGGCGCATGTGCAAAGGGCGAGGATCAGGTGTTTCATGCGGTTCTCACTTTGTCAGGATCAGTTTGCCAGCGCGGGTGATGCGCAGGGAATAGACTTGGCCGTGCAGCACGATACGGGCCTGTGTGCCACCATCGGTCAGGCGGGTAGCATCATGCACAGGGATGGTTTCAGTGATAAGATCAACATGCGCGTTCATGACCGTTCCATCCTGTCGAGCAGGGCGGACAGGCGGAAGGGGCGGATCAGGGAGAGCAGCATGCGGGCCAAAGGGTCTGTGGTCATTGGGAACCTCACGGGGGTTGGAATCAGGTCCGGGCTACCCGTGGGGTTGGCTTGGGGTCAGGAGAAAGGTGACTGAAAACGTCGGATATGTAAAGGTGATAGTTTTAGTCTGTTATTCTGTCGCAGGTTTGCGGGCGAACAGATGGGTGGGGCAATGTTCGCCCGTATCCAGCAGGGGGATCATGCGGTCCCACAGGGCGATGTTCTGGTCGATGAAGGGTTGGCCAACGCTGGCAAGGGTGGCGGCATCCTGAGGCGCGGACAGGCGGGCACGTTCGGCGCGGGCAGTTTGGCGATACCATGCGGTGCGGCTGATGGTGCGGATGTCGGCAAAGCCGGCCTGCGCCATGGCATCGCGGTATTGTCGGGGGGTGGCCATGCCGAAATCGAGGCCCTCGGCGGCGATATAATCAAGCATGGCGGGGGAGGGGGGTTGGGTGCCGATCAGCCAATCCGAGGCGATGAAACGGCCACCGGGTTTGAGGATGCGGTACACATCGGCCATCAGGCTGTGCTTGTCAGGGATATGCACGATGGAATCTTTGGAAAACACAACATCAAAGCTGCCGGGGGCAAAGGGCAAAGGGCCGGGGGCAGCTTTGACAAGGCCGATGCGCCGGGTCAGCCCGGCAGCGGCCACCAAGGCGCGGGCGTGGGTCAGCACGGGGTCTTCGACATCCATGCCGGTAACAAATGCGGCGTGATGGTTGCGCACGAGGGCGATATCAATGCCACCGGCACCACAGCCGATATCCAGGACATTGCAGCCTGCCAGCGACTGGTCGCCGATCATGCGGGCGACCTCATCCGCGCCACCGGGTGACAGAAAGCCAGTGCCCCAGACGCGTTCGAGCAGGGCAATCATGCGGGCGGGGTAATGGTCGGTCATGGGGCGGCAGCCGTGACTTCAACCTCGACCAGAAATTCGGCGCGGGTAAAGCCTGTGACGATGACAAGGGTGGAGGCGGGCAGACGGGTGACTTCGGCCAGCCAGGCATCGCGCGCGGCCATGTAGGCGGGCATATGGGCGCGGTCGGTGACAAAGGCGTTGATGCGAATCACATCGGCGGGCGTCATGTCGGCAGACGCGAGAATCGCGGTGCAATTGGCGAAACACAGGTCGGCCTGGGCGCGGGCGTCCTGTGGCACAGTGTCATCGGGCCGGATGCCCAACTGGCCAGAGGTGACAACAAGGCGCGCACCGGGGGGCACCTCGACCCCGTGGGCATAGCGGGCAAAGGGCGGGCGGATGGTGGCGGGTTGCAGTGTTTTCACAGGGGTTTCCTTTGGGGAAGGCAGCGGGCGCGGTGGGCGATCATCCGGATCAGCCTATCAGACAGCCAGAAACGCAGGGCGATGAAAAGTGGCACGAGACATGATGTGCCTGATTATTGTTCAAAAGCCTTGCTCTGCGCTCGTTTCATGGGCTTCTATCATGTGATGCCGGGGCAAACCCGGCGTGGCCCTGTGCGCGGGCAACCGCCGACATAGGCTTGATCCAGACAAGAATCGCAACCCGGAGGATGACGTGAACAAAGCCCTGACAACGACTGCCCTGACCGCCATGCTGCTGCCATTCGCGGGCATGGCTTTGGCAGAGAATACGGCTGTGACCTTTGGCACCAACTGGGTGGCACAGGCGGAACATGGTGGGTACTATCAGGCCGTGGCGGATGGCACCTATGCGGCCTGCGGGCTGGATGTGAAGATCCTGCCGGGGGGGCCGCAGGTGAACAACCGGGCAC
>JANNBG010000344.1:0-1530 GCA_031385205.1 Rhodobacterales bacterium | reverse complement strand
TGGTCACGCAAGTGCGCCGTCTGCGCGATGAACGCGGCGTAACCGTGCTGCTGGTGGAGCACGACATGCCGGCGGTGATGAAAATCTCTGACCGGATCGTGGTGATCAATTTTGGTGAAAAGATCGCCGAAGGCATGCCTGCCGAAATTCAGGCGAACCCCAAAGTGATTGAAGCCTACCTTGGTTCTGAAGATGCAGCGATAGGGATGTAAAACCATGACCGAGATGCTGAACTTCAAAGATGTCGAAATGTACTATGACCACGTCTATGCTTTGAAAGGCGTTTCCCTGACCATGCAACAAGGGGAAATTGTGGCGCTGATCGGGGCCAACGGGGCGGGGAAATCATCAATCCTGCGGGCGATCACCGGCCTTCGCAAGATCAAGTCCGGGTCGGTGCAATTCATGGGCGAACGTCTGGACGGCACGTCGGCAGCCGAGATTGTGAAAAAGGGCATATCGATGGTGCCCGAAGGGCGGCGGGTGTTTCCCTTCATGTCGGTCAAGGACAACCTGTTGATGGGGGCCTTCACCCGAACCGACAAGGCGGAAATCGCCAACACTCTGGACAGCATTCTGGTGCGTTTTCCCCGCCTGAAAGAACGCTACACACAACAGGCCAGCACGCTGTCGGGCGGCGAGCAGCAGATGATGGTGATCGGCCGGGCATTGATGGCCAAGCCAAAGCTGTTGTTGCTGGATGAGCCTTCCTTGGGCATTGCGCCGAAACTGGTGCAGGATATCGCCCGCGCCATCGTGGCTATTTCGCGCGATGAACAGGTGACGGTGCTGCTGGTGGAACAAAACAGCCGCATGGCGCTGTCCATCTCCAGCCGGGCGTATGCGATGTCGACAGGGTCGGTCGTCTTGACTGGCAATTCGAAGGAACTGATGGGCGACGACCGGATCAAGGCCGCTTACCTTGGGGGCGATCTGTAAATGCGTATTCTGGTAGTGAACCCGAACACAACGGCGTCGATGACCGAAAAAATCGGCGCTGCGGCGCGACGGGTGGCAAGTGCCGGGACCGAGATTGTCGCGGCCAATTCCGCGGTTGGCCCGGCCTCTATCGAAGGGTTCTATGACGAGGCAATGTCGCTTGCAGGGATGCTGGACATCATTCGCCAGGCACAAGGCTATGACGCGGTGGTAATCGCGTGCTTTGATGACACAGGCCTTGATGCCGCGCGCTGCCTGACCGACAAACCGGTGATCGGGATTGGCGAAGCCGCATATCATTTTGCCGCCATGATCGCCAACAAGTTTAGCGTGGTTACCACGTTGGGGCGGTCTGTTCCGGCGCTTGAACACAACCTGCACCGCTATGGCCTGATCGCGCGCTGTGCACGGGTGCGGTCGTCGGAGGTGGCGGTACTGGAACTGGAGCACCCGGGCTCGGACGCCTGCGCCCGCATCAGCGCCGAAATAGGCCGCGCCGTGGCAGAGGACCGGGCAGAAGCGATTGTTTTGGGGTGCGCGGGCATGGCCGATCTTGCCGAAACATTGGCGCGCGAACATGGCCTGCCAGTT
>JANNBG010000326.1:0-5738 GCA_031385205.1 Rhodobacterales bacterium | reverse complement strand
CAAACACCAGGGCTGAATCGTCGATATCTTCGCCCCAGATGTCCAGGTTCAGCACCGAAAACGGGAACCGTGTCCCATCCTTCACCACTTTATCCGCGAAACGTGCAGGGATGCGTTTACCGCGCGCCTGACCATTCAGGTCTGCCGCAGCCACCCGGATTGTACGCACATCGGGGTGTTTTCTTAAGTAGTCTTTCATCATGGCACCAATAGTCCGGGCACCGGTCCACCGCCACAGCAGTGAAATCGGACCATGCCCTTGGTCCTTCCTTTTGTTGCGATCAGGCCCACTGCCCTGATGGCAGCCCGCAGTGCGCGGCTTCGGTCATGTGACCGACAGATTTGATCAAATCTTGGATACTACCGGATCAGCTGAGGACGCAAGCGAATTCTGGTGCGTTGGTTGCTTGGCAGATAGCGGTTCAGATGGCGGTTGATCATGTTGAAGATCAGCGTGACGATCAGTGTCAGGCAAATGAAATAGAACCCCACGATCGGATAAGGGATAAACGGGTTGAACGTCTTGTCCGCGAAATAGTTTGCGTAATACAGCGCATCACCCCGTTGCTGAAACGCCGGAAAGGCCGAAAAGAACACCAGCGTCGTCGCATGAAACAGGAAAATCGCCTCGTTCGTGTACCCCGGCCAGCCCAGCCGCAGCATTGTTGGCCACATGATCCGCCGAAACCGCGTCATGCCAGACAACCCATAGGCCTCGGCCGCCTCGATATCCCCTTTGGGCACCGACCGCAGCGCGCCGAAAAAGATTTCTGCCGAATAGGCCGCCGTATTCAGGAACAACACAAACAACGCCCCCGCCCAGGCCTTGGTCATCCATGCCGTCGCCACCGTGATGCCCAGAATATCGACCCCCGCCTTCGGCAACAGCTGCAACGCCTCATACGCGAGAAAAAACTGGATGAACAAAGGTGATCCTCGGAACACAAACACAAACCACTCCGCCGGTTTGCGCAACCACGCATGCCGCGATGATTTGGCCAGCGCCAACCCCGTCGCCAATGCAAAGCCAAAGATCAGCGCCAAGACCCCGAAATACACGTTCCAGATCATCCCTGATCCGATCAGCGTGAATTGCTGGCAAATCGTGAAATCCTTTGCTGGCAACAGCCGCTCGCCAATCCCGAGGCTCCGCAACCCATACGCCCCAATGGTGTCCCAGCAGGTCATGTCGCAGCCTTTCGCGCCGCTTCACCTGCCATCGTCGCCTGGCCCCGTGATAGCCGCGCCGTCAACCGCCCCAGCACCTTTTCCGACAACCACGTCATCACCAGATAAAACACCATCAACCCCAGAAAGTAATACAGCCGCCAGTCGGCGTGCGGAAAGGCATAGGCGCTTGTCTTCGGCCCGCCCAATTCCCGCGCCCAATAGACGATGTCCTGCACACCCAGCAGGAACAGCAAAGGTGTTGCCTTGATCAGGATCAGCCACAGGTTTGACAAGCCCGGCAAGGCAAAGCCCCACATCTGCGGCACCAACACCCGGGCGAACACCTGGCGCGCCGACATCCCATACGCCTCGGCCGTTTCCAGTTGCGCCCGTGGCACCGCCTGCATGGCCCCATAAATCACGTTCGCCGCAAAGGCCCCGAACACAATCGCAAAGGTGAATACCGCCAAGCCAAAGCCGTAAAGCTTGTGCCAGAATTGATCGGATGACCCCAACGGCACCTTCGCCTCAGGGCAGACATGGAATTCCAGCCCCTGCCAGACCGGCTCGTTCCAATGCGGGCAAGCCCATTGCATCTTTGTCAATTCAATCGCTTGATCCAGCGCAATCACAAAGAACAGGAAAAACACGATGTCCGGCACGCCCCGTACCATCGCCGTATAGGTCTTGCCCAACCAGCGCAGTGGCGCAAATTGCGACCGCGCCGCCATGGCCCCCCCAAAGCCAAACGCCATCGCCGCAGGTGCCGTCACAGCCAACAAGGCCAGCACTGTCAGAAAAGACCAATAGAAATCAATGTGCTTGCCTGTTGTCAGGTAGCATAAGGTCCAATTCAGACCAGATAGCACAGACGGGTCGGCACAGCTTTCCATGGGGATCGCCCCCTGCCCAGCAGGCAGGGGGCTGCTTTCTTAGAACGTCTTGGCCGCGTCACCGAACCACTTCGCGATCATGGTATTCAGCGTGCCGTCGTCTTTCATTGCCTGAATGGCCGCGTCCAGCTTGCCCTTCAATTCCGTATCGCTTTCACGGATGCCAAGGCCCACGCCGCCACCCAGCGCCACTTCATTCGCCAGCATTACCAGCTCGCCACCCGACTCAGCCGCAATCGGCACAAGGTAGTCTTTATCCGCAAACACGGCATCCGCCTCGCCATTGCGCACCGCTGCCGTCGTTTCTTCCGGCGTTGCAAACTCCAACAGCGTCGCACCCGACTCCGCCACATAGCCTGCCTGAATGGTCCCCGTCTGTGCTGCAATCACGCCTGCGACATTCGCGTCCGCCTTCAATGCCATATAGGCCGACGAGGCTGGTGGAATGTAATTCTGTGTAAAATCAATGACTTCATCACGCTCTGCTGTGATCGACATGCCCGCCATGATCACATCATAGTTGCCTGACTGCAGGTTCGGGATGATGCTGTCCCATGCGTTTACCACCCATTCGCAGTTCAGCGTCGCACGCTTGCACAACTCATCGCCCAGCTCGCGCTCGAACCCGTCCACTTCGCCTGCATCATTGATGAAGTTATAGGGAGGATAGGCGCCCTCCGTGCCCAGACGCACCACGTCTTGGGCCAGTGCGGCACCCGCAGTCAGCGCGAGCAGCGCCGTCGTCAAGATCAGCTTTTTCATGGGATCTCCTTTGAAGCTGTTGAATTCATCCACCCGGTGACAGAAAGCCACGCAGACGGTCCGTTTTGGGCGCCCCGAACAACGTGTCCGGTGGCCCTTGTTCCTCGATCTTGCCTTGGTGCAGGAAAATCACATGGTCCGACACATCCGCTGCCAGCTTCATGTCATGCGTCACCAAAATCATCGTGCGCCCTTCATCGGCCAGCGCCTTGATGACCCTGACCACTTCCTGTTCCAGTTCCGGGTCCAGCGCACTTGTCGGTTCGTCAAACAACAAGGCCCGCGGCTCCATGCACAAGGCCCGTGCAATCGCCGCCCGCTGCTGCTGCCCGCCTGACAGTTGCGTAGGCCAGGCATCGCATTTCTCCACGATCCCCACCTTGGCCAGATAATGCCGCGCGCGTTCCTCCACCTCTTTCGGATCGCGTTTCAGTACCGTCACCGGTGCCTCCATCACGTTCTGCAGGATGGTCAGATGCGCCCACAGATTGAACTGCTGAAACACCATCGACAGGTTCGTGCGCATCCGCGTCACCTGCACCCGGTCTGCAGGATGGCGGCGCAGGCCTGTGCCTTTCCAATGCACCGCCTCGCCCTCAAACAGGATATCGCCTTGCTGGCTATCCTCCAGCAGGTTGCAGCAACGCAAAAGCGTGGATTTGCCCGAACCGGATGACCCGATCAGGCTGATGACATGGCCCTTGGGCGCGGTCAGATCCACACCCTTCAGAACCTCCAATGTGCCATAGGCCTTGTGAAGGTTCCGGATCTGGATCACCGGAATGTCAGGTTGCGGTGCGTTCACGCGATCTCGCTGGTTGGTCGTCCTGTTGGTCCGCGAGTTAGGCCGCAGTTTTTGCACCATTGCAACGTGCTTTGTGGACAGGTTGCCCGGAATCTCGGCAAGTACGCCCAGTTACCTTGCGCAATGAGGTCAGATTGCCACCGGGTTGGGCACCGCAAGATAAGCACTCGCCGGAATCGCCACAATCCCCCGCAGGCGCGTGGCCGCGCGGTCCACCGCTGACATCGCCGCAATCGCCGCTTGGATCGCGGCGAAAATCCGGCCCCCATCGCGCCCCTGGGCCGTGATGTAGGGCAGCCCCGGCGTGGGGTCCGTTATCCCCACCACCTTCACTTGTGCAGCGACAGGCAGATACCCCTGAAACAACCCCCAACTCACCGCATCCAGCGCCGCAATCTCTGCCCGCCCCTCCGCCACCGCCAGCAGTGACAGCCGGTGCCCCCCTGTATGCACCGCAGGCCGCAGGGTCATACCAATGGCCTGCGCATGGTTCAAAGGGGCCGCCCACCCCGATTGCGAGGTCGTCTCGTTATAGGCCAGCACAGCCCCATCGAACTGCGCCACCCGGTCCCGCACATCATCAGCCTTTGCCACAAAGACCGACCGGTAATACCCCGGTGCGCATCCCTCCACCCCGAAATCCGGCGTGCCCACCAGCGTTACGCGATTATGCAACAGTGTCCGGTAGGGCATCCCGCAAGTCTGGCTCAACAGCAGATCCGGTGACAGCCATTGCGCCATCAGATCATCAACACCCCGCGTCAGCGCCTCCGGCCCCTTGGCAAGCCCCGCCTTTATCCCCGCCCACAGCCGATCATGCGCCGCCAGCACGGGTGGCAGATCATACATCGGCAGGCTCGCGATCATCCTTCTGCCCGCCGCCGCGCCAGCGCCGATTCCAAATCCGTCAGGCCCAGCAGATTCGCCACCATCCGCAGTAAAGCCTCTTCATCCGCGTCCCGCGCCCCATCCGCCAGGGCCACCGCCCACATCGCCTGTAAAAGCCCCGCCCGCTCCTCCAGCGCCACCGTATCTTTCAGCGCCCGCGTAAAGCGCACCGTATCCGGTGCCTCCGCCTCCAGCGTTTCCGCCTGCCCGCGCAACGCCGCTGCCTCAACCCCCGTCAGCCCAAACTGCTGCACCAGCACCCGGTCGATCCGCACCGCCTCGTCGTGGTCATAGTGATCATCCGCCCGCGCCACCCGCACCATCAGCGCAGCCAGCGCCAGCCGCGAGTCATAGGCATCCAACGGCTTTGGCGCAGGCGCCAGCAACCCCCGCAAAAAACGATCAAACATGAAATCCCCCACATCGCGAAGTCGCCCGGCAGGGCGGATGAGCACCCCTTTGCAGATATCCCCCTCAATCCCTCAAAGCAACCCAAACCGCCCCTGCAACCACGCCGCCTGCTCTGCCATCCCATACGGCGCGTTCAGCACAAACATCCCCGACCCTACCATCCGATGCCCCGGCCGCGCCGGCCCAAACCGCACCTCGCTGCGCAATGCCTCCGGATGTGCTGCCATCAACGCCGCCAGCATCGGCCCATGCGGGGCCTCCGTCAAAATCGGATACCACAGCATGATCGTCCCCACGTTCCACTTGCGGTGCAACTGCCCGATCATGCGCGGAATACTGTCATAATCCGCCTTCACCTCATACGACGGGTCAATCAGCATCACCCCCCGGCGCGGTGTCGGCGGGCACAACGCCTGCGCCTGCGCCCAGCCGTCCGCCTTGTAAAGATGCGCCTCCCACGGCGTCAGATGCTCCTTAAGCACCTCAAACTCCTGCGGATGCAACTCGCACAGATGGATCGTATCCATCTCCCGCATCGTCATCGCCGCAATCATCGGCGACCCCGGATACGCCATCGGCCCCAACTGGAATCGCAGCTCATTCAGCCGCTGTCTGTAGGGATGATCCGCCGCAAACCACTGTTCTGCAACCACAATCCCCCGCTCCGCCTCCCCCGTCCGGGCGGCCTCCCCCGCCCCCAAATCATAAACCCCCCGCCCCGCATGCGTCTCGATATAGCTAAACGCCTTGTCCTTCTGCGTCAGATATTCCAGCACCCAAGCCAAAAGCGCATGCTTCTGCACATCGGC